>ONUI01000051.1 GCA_900320995.1 uncultured Eubacteriales bacterium | reverse complement strand
CGAGCTCGACGGCGATCCCTCCGAGAACCTCGAGGCATTCGAGCAGGTTGTACGCTGCATGAAGGAAGAGGGCATCGGCTACGGCTCGATCAACCATCCCGTCGACCGCGACCCCGTCTGCGGCTACACCGGTATCATCGGCGACTATTGTCCGCAGTGCGGCAGAAAGATCATCAAGAACGGCGCGCAGGTAGAGCGTATCCGCCGTATCACCGGCTATCTTGTCGGTACGCTTGACCGCTTCAACAACGCCAAAAAGGCGGAGGTCAGGGACAGAGTCAAGCACAGCGTGATCGCCGCAGATGACTGCGGCTGTGACCTAAAGGCGGTTTGACTGAATAACGTATAAACATTTGTAGGGGAGCTGTTACCGCTCCCCTATTTTTCCAATTCGATAGCATTCATATATAGAGAATAAAACTCCTGCGTAGGGACGAGCATTGCTCGTCCGCATGTTAGAAACGTTGTATTCCTATCTATGGTTTTCGATAAATGAAACGCCCGGCATTCTGCGGATGACCATTGGTCATCCCTACGGAAACAGAGATATGCTTCGCATTTGGATGACATTTATCGGAAAAGTATCGTTTCCGAATGGTTCGTATTACCGCAAAGCAAACGGAACAACATCTGTAGGGGAGGGGCTTGCTCCTCCCGAAACATTTCCGTTTGATTCAGGACAGAGCGAAACAGATTATGCTTCTCCTCAACCTGTGTTTCAGTATGTCCTACGTCCTACCCGGGAGGAGCAAGCCCCTCCCCTACAAATACTAAAGGAGCAAATCATGTCCGAAACCAAAACACCCCTGCGCCTTGCCGGCGTTGTGAGAGAAAGCATCGTAGACGGTCCCGGCATCCGCATGACGGTCTTTGTACAGGGCTGTCCGCACCACTGCAAGGGCTGTCACAATCAGCATACATGGGACTTTGAGGGCGGTTATCAAAGCTCGGTCGAGCGTGTGCTCGAAGAAGCCGCCAAGGATCCCCTGCTCAAGGGCGTGACCCTGTCGGGCGGCGAGCCCTTCTGTCAGGCTCCGGCGTTGACCGTGCTGGCGAAAAGAGCGCACGAGATGGGGCTGAACGTCTTTTGCTACAGCGGCTTCACCTTTGAAAAGCTGATGGCGGATTTTGATACGCACCCCGAATATAAATCGCTGCTCGAGCAGTGCGACTGGCTGGTGGACGGTCCCTTTATCGAGGAAGAAATGAGCCTGATGCTCCATTTCCGCGGCAGCCGCAACCAGCGCATCTTAGATGTACCGAAGTCCCTCAGGGAGGGTAAGGCGGTGCTGTCGGAATACCACTGACCGCGTTATCGCGAAATGACAACATTACAGTTAAGGTGAAAAGCGTCGGAAATCCGGCGCTTTTTTTAGTGAGGAGTTAGGAGTTAGGAGTGAGGAGTTACGGGAAACACTTCGTGTTTTGGATTTATATAGCCTTCCCCTCGGGGCGCCCCCGTTGGGGGAATGTCCGCAAAGCGGACAAGGGGGGAGCCGCTTCCGGCGAGGAGAAGGTGTCGACCAACGGGAGACGGATGAGGGGATAACATTTCCTATAAAAGTTGGACTCGGTGAGGCTGTGCGTTAACCGATGAAAGAGGAAAAGCTTTTTAACTCTTTGTTAAGATGATCTTTTGGCTAACTTAGCCCCTCATCCGACTCGGCATACGCCGAGCCACCTTCTCCCCGAGGGGAAGGCTTTTTTCTCACCCGCTCCTAACTCCTCACTCCCTACTCCCCTTTTCGTTGTTTTTCACAACTTCTCTCGCTTCTTTTTGCTAACTTTGTCCTGTTGTAAAACGGTGGATTTTGTGATAAAATGAATGTGTATGTAAGATTGATCTACATAATTCTTTTTCAGAAAAATCATTCAATACACACATCTTGAAAGGATGGAAAACCATGGTAGTTAAGGATATTATTGACATCTTAGAGGGCGAAGTCATCTGTGAGGGCAACCTCGACGCCGAAATCAAAACCGCCTGCGGCTCCGATATGATGAGCGACGTGCTGGCGTTCGTCAAGGATCAGAGCGTTCTGCTGACCGGTCTGGTCAACCCGCAGGTCGTGCGCACCGCCGAGATGATGGACATGGCGTGCATCGTCTTTGTCCGCGGCAAAATGCCCGATCAGGGGATCATCGATCTCGCCGAACAGCGCGATATCACCCTCATCAAGACCCGCTACAGAATGTTTACCGCCTGCGGCAAGCTCTATGAGGGCGGACTTTCCGGAGGTACCGCGGTATGAGCAACATCCATCTTCATTACGAGGTCAGCGGAGAGGACTTCACCCGTGCCGGTGAAGCGTCCGGCTCCGTCAAAAAGCGCCTCAAAGCGCTGGGCTACAACACCGACGCCATCCGCAGAGTCGCGATCGCGATGTACGAGGCGGAGATCAACATGGTCATCCACGCCGAGGGCGGCTTTGTCGACGTCGACATCTTCCCCGATCATGTGAATGTTCTGCTCTCCGACAAGGGACCCGGCATCCCCGACGTCGAAAAGGCGATGCAGGAGGGCTTTTCCACCGCGCCCGATAACGTCCGCAACCTCGGCTTCGGCGCGGGCATGGGTCTGCCCAATATCAAGAAATACACCGACGACATGCGGATCGAGACCGAGATCGGCAAGGGCACGGACTTGTATTTGACTGTCAATGTGAAAGAATCTTAGTTTTAATTAGGAATTAGGAGTTAGGAATTAGGAATTGACGGTGGGTTCCACCCACATCCATTTGTAGAAAATCTACAGATCCAAAACGCGTCACACGTTTCCCGAAACACCTCATTACTAATTACTAATTTGATCCTAAAAGGTAATATCATGAAAAATTATTTCCACTCTGTCGTGCTGGACGCGGAGCTGTGCTGCGGCTGTACCAACTGTCTCAAGCGCTGTCCCACCGAAGCGATCCGTATCCGTGACGGCAAGGCGCATATCCTCTCCGAGAGGTGCATCGACTGCGGCGAGTGCATCCGCATCTGTCCGCATCACGCTAAACGCGCCCGTTCCAATTCAATAGAAGAGATCAAACCCTTTAAGGTCAAGATCGCCATCCCCGCGCCCGCGCTGTTCGGTCAGTTCAACAACCTCAACGATATCGACATCGTGCTGACAGGTCTGCGTGCCATGGGCTTTGACGTCATTTATGAGGTCAGCCGCGCGGCGGAGCTGGTGAGCGAGGCGACACGCCAACTGATAAGGGATAAGAAGCTGCGCTTCCCGATCATCAGCTCGGCATGTCCCGCGATCGTCCGACTGATCAAGATCCGCTTTCCCGAGCTGTGCGGCAACGTCATGCCGCTCTTGGCGCCTATGGAGATCGCCGCGAGGATGGCGCGCCGTGAGGTGATCGACATCACGGGGCTGAGCGACGACGACATCGGCGTGTTCTTCATCACGCCATGCCCCGCCAAGGTCACCGAGATCAACAACCCGAACGGCTGTGAGAAAAGCGCTGTCACCGGCGCGATCGCGATCTCACAGATCTACCCCGAGCTCACCTCCAAGATGGATAAGCTCAAGACCGTGGAGCCGATCGCCCAATCCGGCTTGATCGGCGTAGGCTGGGCGACCTCAGGCGGTGAGGCTGCCGCCATGCTGGGCGACAAATACTTAGCTGCCGACGGCATCGAGAACGTCATCCGCGTCCTCGAGGAACTGGAGGATGAGCACATCCACGGCGTCGATTTCATCGAGCTGAACGCCTGCTCCGGCGGCTGTGTCGGTGGCGTGCTGGCTGTCGAGAATCCCTATGTCGCGCAGGCGCGTATCCAAAATCTGCGCAAGTATCTGCCCGTTTCTCTCAACCACCTTGACCGCAGGGAGATCGACGGGATGAAATGGGAGAATGAGCTGGAATTCAACGCCGAGAGCTTCCGTCTGTCGGACGACATCATCGAGGCGATGGATATGATGGAGAAGATGGAGGAGATCTGCAAGACCCTGCCCGGACTGGACTGCGGCTCCTGCGGCGCTCCGACCTGCCGCGCGTTAGCGGAGGACATCGTCAAGGGTATCGCCAAGGAGACCGAATGCATCCACAAGCTCAAGGCGAAGATCCAGTCCGTCTACGATCAGCTGGGTAATCTATGAGTGAGAATCAACTGACTCCGCGCGAGCAGGAGTATCTGGACTGTGAGGCGCCGATGGTAGAAAAAGGCGCCGCCGCGAAACGGCTCACCATCGGGATCCTGACCTCATTGGCACAGTCGATCGTCACACCCGGCGGCGGCAAGGCTGATCAAAAGCTCTTCCGCACCATCCGCGAGATCCGCTATACCAAATACAAAAAGGCGGTGCTCCGCAAGCAAAGCGGCACACCCGAAAAGAACGATGAAAAGCTCCTCAAGAAGCTCAACAAAAAGGAATTCGCATTAGGCTCGGACAGCTTCGACCCCGATGAATACACCAGAAAGATCTATGAGGAATACATGAAAACGCATGGCGAAAAGTAATTGTTTCCGAAAATAGCCTTCCCCTCGGATAATCGCCGATCTAATCGACGTAACGCCCCGCGTGGTGGGGAGAGGAGGAGTCGCGGAGCAAGGTCAAGGCATACCAACCGGATATGCCTACCGCGCAAAGCGAACGACGACGACGTGGCAATCCCCTTGTCATTAATACCATGAACAGTAAGCATCTGCTCCTATCAGGGGGATTCCCACGGTCGCGCGACACACGTGTCGAAGCTCCCTCGGAATGACAACGAATACGAAAAATACATTAATCGTCGTTTTCTCGAAAGGAAGACTTTTTACACCGAAAGGATCGGCGACCTGCTCAGCTGGGTCATGGGCAGAGCGCCCGCCGACAGCGCGTGGCTGACCGTCATGGGCAACATCAACAGTATCGCTGTGGCGACGCTGGCGGATGTGAGCTGTATCATCCTCGTAGAGAACGCCGCGCTCGACGATAACGCCCGTCAGAAGGCGGAAATGCACGGCGTGAACATTCTCACCACCGAGGAAAACGCCTATCAGCTCGCTGTCAAGATCAGTAAACTGCTCGAAGGATAATTCTTATGCAGAAATATTATTACGACCTGCACCTACATTCCTGTCTGTCTCCGTGCGGCGATATGGACATGACGCCCAACAACATCGTCAACATGGCAAAGCTCTTGGGGCTGGATGTGATTGCGCTGACCGACCACAACACCTCGCTCAACTGCGAGGCGGCGATCAAAGTCGGCGAGGAGGTCGGCGTACTGGTCATCCCCGGCATGGAGCTGACCACCGGCGAGGATATCCACGCAGTATGCCTCTTCCCCACCCTTGAAAAGGCGCTGGCTTTCTCACAGTATGTCGACGAGAACCGCATCCATATCAAGAACAGAGCGGAGATCTACGGACGACAGGTGCGGATGAACGAAAACGATGAAGAGATCGGCGAGATCGAGGATCTGCTCCTGCCCGGCTCCTTCATCGGCATGTATGACGCGTACCGCAAAGCCAAGGAGTTCGGCGGTATCTGCTATCCGGCGCACATCGACCGCGACTCGTTGTCCATCCTTGCCGTGCTGGGTGAGATCGACCCCGCGTGCGGGTTTTTCTCTGTTGAACTGGCAGACATCTCCAAATTGGATGAGCTGAAAAAACAGCACCCCATCCTCGAGCACATGAACATCATCACCTGCTCCGACGCGCATTACCTCGAGAATATGCGCGACGCCGCGAATACCATTGAGCTGCCTGAGCTGACAAGAGAAGCGGTAATTGAATATTTAGATACACAAAGATGACCGTCTTGCAGATTTGAAAGGCGGTTGTTTCTTTTGTATAGGAAGATGATAGGAAAACTGAAGCGCGTGCGCCTTTTTCTGTGTCACTGTAACGCAGCTCGAAATCACAAAAGTCTTCCCCTCGGGGCGCCCCGTGCGGGATGCGCGCATCTTTTTTTCTGTGACGATGCGCCGCTTTTTCTTGTTACACCGTAACATTACCGGAAAGTTAAAAAGCCTTCCCCTCGGGGGGAAGGTGGCTCGGCGCAAGCCGAGTCGGATGAGGGGCGGACTTGTCTGAACCATCATCTTAACAAAGAGTGAATGACATTTCCTTGATCCTCGTTAAATGCGCAGCCTCACCGAGTCCGACATCAATAGGAAGAGCAGTCCCCTCATCCGTCACCTTTGGTGACACCTTCCCCCCGAGGGGAAGGCTTTTTTGATTTTGCTACACGTTACAGTGGTATAGATAAAGGCGCACGCGCCCCCCGAGGCGCCCCCGTTGGGGGAATGTCCGCAAAGCGGACAAGGGGAGATTCCCCTGCTAGGGGAAATGTCCGCAAAGCGGACAAAAGGGTCGGCTGTCTTCGCAGAAGAAGCCTCTTCCGGCGAGGAGAAGGCTTTTTTCTCAACTCCTCACTCCTAACTCCTCACTCCTAACCCCTCGCAGTAGCTCTCAGCCAATCAGCGTTCGCAAGTATGCTCCGCTTCTTGGGAGTATTGGGGTCCCCATAATTCCTCGGATTATGGGGAGAGGAGGAGCCGCGATACGAGGTCAAGGCATACCAACCGGATATGCCTACCGAGTTCAGCGAGTGACGACGAGCATGGGTGCTGTATGCCAAATCAAAGATTTGGACAGCACCTCAACTCCTCACTCCCCGTCGCTTCACTGCTTTAAAACTTGCAAAAGTGATGGTGTTTTGCAGGATATTATTCTGATTCGGAAATATAAATGTCCCAATCAGCATAAAACAATCCCTTGGCAGATCCTATCAAATATGGTTAGCTTTTGCTAACTGACTGAGTTGGAAAATCCCTGCATTTTTTGCCGATATTTGCACGAAAAATTTGCGTTAATTTATAGACAATCCGACTCAAATGTGGTATGATGGTAGCGTAAGTATGTATAGGTTTTTATCGATGATGAATCGTGATTTTACAAGAGCCTATTTGAATCATTCGCTACAATTCGCTTACAAAGAAATTGATCAAGGAGGAATTAAGATGCTTAAAAAAATCAGCAGCCTGCCGTTTCAGGGCACGCCTGAACAGGAAGCGCAGCTCAAGGAAGTCATCCAGAAGCACATGGATGATCCCGGCGCTGTGATGCCCGTATTGCAGGAGGCACAGGACATCTACGGCTATCTGCCGCTTGAGGTTCAGCAGATGATCGCGGAGGGTCTGAACGTACCCGTAGACGAGGTGTACGGTGTAGCGACCTTCTACAGCCAGTTTGCGCTCTCCCCCAAGGGTAAGTATAACATCAGCGTATGCCTGGGTACCGCCTGCTATGTCAAGGGCTCCGGCGACGTGCTCAACAGACTCTCATCCGAGCTGGGCATTGAGGCTGAGGAATGTACCATGGACGGTATGTTCTCGCTGACAGCCTGCCGCTGCATCGGCGCGTGCGGTCTGGCTCCCGTCATGACCGTCAACGACGATGTTTACGGTCGTCTGGTCGCCGACGATGTACCCTCGATCCTCGCAAAATATAAGGAAGCGTAATGAGAGAGCTATCCCTGAATGTCATGGATGTGGCGCAGAACTCGGTGCGAGCCGAGGCGACTGTCGTGCGCATCACCGTGACCGAGAGCGATAAAGACGATCGGCTGACGATCGAGATCGCCGACAACGGCTGCGGCATGACGCAGGAACAGGTACAACAGGTCATCGACCCGTTCTTTACCACGCGTACCACACGCAAGGTCGGGCTGGGAGTCCCGCTGTTCAAGCTCAGCGCTGAACAGACCGGCGGCAGCTTTGACATACAAAGCGAAAAGGGCAAGGGTACCGTTACCACTGCCGCGTATGTCAAGTCGCATGTGGACATGACCCCCCTGGGAGATATCAACTCCACCGTCAAGATCCTGATCCAATGCAATCCGGATATCGACTTTGTCTACACCTGCACCACCGACAACGGCAGCTTTACCCTCGACACAAGGGAGCTGCGCGAGGTGCTGGGCGACGTCAGTCTGGACACGCCCGACGTGCTGGAATGGATCGCGGATTATTTAGAAGAAAACACAAAGAGCATATATGGAGGTGCGTAAAAATGAAATCTTTAGCTGAGTTAAAGGCGATCAGAGATAAGGCACAGGCTGAGATGCGGATCCGTCAGGAGAACCCCAACGCTGCCCGCGTACTGGTCGGCATGGCTACCTGCGGAATCGCGGCAGGCGCCAGACCCGTTCTCAACGCCTTTGTAGAGGAGATCGCGAAGCGCGGTCTCAAGGACGTTACCGTAACACAGACAGGCTGCATCGGCATCTGTCAGTATGAGCCGGTCGTCGAGATCGAGATCCCCGGTGAGGAGAAGGTCACCTACGTCAAGATGACGCCCGAAAAGGCTGTCAAGGTCGTCAACGATCATCTCGTCAACCACAATGTCATTACCGAGTACACCATCGGCACTGCCACAAGATAAGGAGGACTAAATGTATCGTTCTAATGTACTTGTTTGCGGCGGTACTGGCTGTACCTCGTCAAACAGCTTACAAATTGCCGAGAAGCTCAAGGAAGAGCTGATCAAGAAGGGACTCGAAAAGGAAGTCAACGTCATCACCACCGGCTGCTTCGGTCTGTGCGCGTTGGGTCCGATCATGGTCGTCTACCCCGAGGGCTCCTTCTATTCGATGGTCAACATCGACGATGTTCCCGAGATCGTGGAGGAGCATCTGAACAAGGGTCGTATCGTGACCCGTCTCTTGTATCAGGAGACCGTCGATAACGACTCCATCAAATCCCTGAATAAAACTGCTTTCTATGAGAAGCAGAAGCGCGTCGCGCTGCGCAACTGCGGCGTCATCGACCCCGAGAAGATCGACGACTACATCGCGCAGGACGGTTACGCGGCACTGGGTAAGGTGCTCACCGAGATGACCCCCGAAGAGGTTATCCAGACCATGCTCGATTCCGGTCTGAGAGGTCGCGGCGGCGCCGGCTTCCCCACCGGTCTGAAATGGAAATTCGCGCGCGGCAACGACGCGGATCAGAAGTACGTCTGCTGTAACGCGGATGAAGGCGACCCCGGCGCGTTCATGGATCGTTCCGTCCTCGAGGGCGACCCCCATGTCGTGCTCGAAGCGATGGCGATCGCCGGCTACGCGATCGGCGCTTCTCAGGGCTATATCTACGTAAGAGCGGAGTATCCGATCGCCGTCAAGCGTCTGCAGATCGCGATCGATCAGGCGCATGAATACGGCCTGTTAGGTGAAGATATCTTCGGCACCGGCTTCAACTTCGACATCAAGATCCGCCTGGGCGCGGGCGCGTTCGTATGCGGTGAGGAGACCGCTCTGATGACCTCCATCGAAGGTAAGCGCGGCGAGCCCAGACCCCGTCCTCCGTTCCCGGCAGTCAAGGGTCTGTATCAGAAGCCCACTACCCTCAACAACGTTGAGACCTACGCGAACATCCCGCAGATCATCTTAAAGGGCGCGGATTGGTTCGCTTCCATGGGTACCGAGAAATCTAAGGGTACCAAGGTATTCGCCTTAGGCGGCAAGATCAACCACACCGGTCTGGTCGAGGTCCCGATGGGCACCACGCTGAGAACCATCATCGAAGAGATCGGCGGCGGCATCCCCGGCGGCAAGAAGTTCAAGGCCGCGCAGACGGGCGGTCCCTCCGGCGGCTGTATCCCGGCTCAGCACCTCGACATCGAGATCGATTACGATAACCTGATCGCCATCGGCTCCATGATGGGCTCCGGCGGTCTGATCGTCATGGACGAGACCGACTGTATGGTCGATATCGCCAAGTTCTTCCTCGAGTTCACCGTTGACGAGAGCTGCGGTAAGTGTACGCCCTGCCGTATCGGCACCAAGCGCCTCTTAGAAATGCTCGAAAAGATCACCAAGGGTCAGGGTACCCTCGAGATGCTCGACGAGATGGAGGCGCTGTGCAACTACATCAAGGCGAACTCCCTGTGCGGTCTGGGTCAGACAGCACCCAACCCCGTTCTCTCCACCCTGCACTTCTTCCGTGACGAGTATGTCGCACACGTCGTGGACAAGAAGTGTCCCGCGGGCGTATGTAAGGATCTGCTCCAGTACACCATCGTCAAGGACAGCTGTATGGGCTGCTCACTGTGCTCCCGCAAGTGCCCCGTCGGCGCGATTTCCGTCACCGACTACATCCCCGAGGGCAAGAAGAGACCCGCCTTTGAAATCGACCATAAGAAGTGTATCAAGTGCGGCGCTTGTATGGATTCTTGTAAGTTCAAGGCTATCGTCAAGGGTTAAGGGAAAGGAGAACCAACATGGAAATGCTTAACATCAAGATCAACGGCAAGGATTATACCGTTGAAAAGAATACAACGATTCTTCAAGCGTGCCATCAGTTCGGTATCAAGATCCCGACCTTGTGCTACCTGAAGGATATCAACGAGATCGGCGCCTGCCGTATGTGTCTGTGCGAGGTCAAGGGCGCGCGTTCCTTAGTCGCCGCCTGCGTCTACCCCATCGACCGTGACGGCACCGAGATCTTCACCAATACACCGCAGATTCGTCAGAATCGCAAGACCACCCTCGAGCTGCTGCTCAGTAACCACGACAAGAAATGTCTGTCCTGCCCCCGCAGCGACAACTGCGAGCTGCAGCAGCTGTGTCTGGAATACGGCGTAGATGAAAACAAATACGCCGGCGCCGAGACCCATTATGAAGAAGACCACTCCACCCTGCACCTTGTCCGCAACAACAACAAGTGTATCCTTTGCCGCCGCTGCGTCGCCGCTTGTAAAGAGCAGTTCGTCGGCGTCATCGGCGCGAACAACCGCGGCTTTGATACCGCGATCGGCTGCGCGTTCGACAAGGATCTGGGCGAGGTCAGCTGTGTGAGCTGCGGTCAGTGTACCGTGGTATGCCCCACCGGCGCGCTGGTCGAGAAGGACAACACCGCCGAGGTATTTGAGGCGCTGGCTGATCCGACCAAGCACGTTGTCGTCCACACCGCGCCGTCCATCCGCGCGACCCTGGGCGAGTGCTTCGATATGCCGATCGGCTCTCTTGTCACCGGCAAGATGGTGACCGCGCTGAAAATGCTCGGCTTCGACAAGGTATTCGATACCAACTTCGGCGCTGACCTGACCATCATGGAAGAAGGCACCGAGTTCATCCAGAGAGTGAAGAACGGCGGCACACTGCCGATGATCACCTCCTGCTCACCCGGCTGGGTCAAGTTCTGTGAGCACTATTATCCCGACCTTCTCCCCCATCTGTCCACCTGTAAGTCCCCGCAGCAGATGCAGGGCGCGATGATCAAGAGCTACTACGCCGAGAAGGCAGGCATCGACCCGCGCGACATCGTCGTCGTATCCGTCATGCCCTGCGTCGCGAAGAAGTTTGAGATCACCCGTGACGATCAGGGTCACGACGATATGCAGGATAACGATATCTCCATCTCCACCAGAGAGCTGGCAAAGATGATCAAGACAGCGGGTATCCAGTTCACCGCGCTTGAGGACAGCGATTTTGATCCGCTCATGGCGGTCGGCTCCGGCGCGGGTACCATCTTCGGCGCGACCGGCGGCGTTATGGAAGCGGCGCTGAGAACCGTTGCCGACGTACTCACCGGCGAGGATCTCAAGCAGATCGACTACAACGAGGTACGCGGTACCGACGGCATCAAGGAAGCTACCTATGATGTAGCCGGCATGACCGTCAAGGTCGCTGTTGTCAGCGGTCTGAAGAATGCCGCTGTCGTCCTCGACAAGATCAGAGCGGGTGAAGCGGACTATCAGTTCGTCGAGATCATGTGCTGCCCCGGCGGCTGTGTCAACGGCGGCGGTCAGCCCATCCAGCCCGGTCACGTGCGCAACTTCGTCGACCTCAAGGCGCTCAGAGCCAAGGCACTGTATCAGGACGACCTCGATCTGCCCTACAGAAAGAGCCACGACAACCCCGAGATCAAAGCGATCTACGAGGAGTTCCTCGGCGAGCCCGGCTCCCACAAGGCGCATGAGCTGCTGCATACCTCTTACGTCAAGAGAAAGAAGAACTTTGTATAATAGAATTGTAGCGATTCTGATAATACACCGAACGCCCGAGAGCAATCTCGGGCGTTTTCGTTTGGCAGAATATGATACATGTTCGGAGGGGTACCCTGCATTTTATCGTATTGATCGTACAACAGCTCACAAACGACTTATCCATGCGGTTTTTGGGCGTACGATACCGTGTGAGCTTATCGTACATGACCGTACATCACCGTACAATACAGACGGTGATCGTACCTCTGCAGCACGCATGCCGCCAATAATTCCTTCGGTTGATATCATCAACATTCAAAGGTAACGTTGCAATAGGCAAAACAAAGGCACACGTGCCCCCGCCGTTGATAACAACATCATTCAAAGGTAACGTTGCAATAGGCGGAACAAAGGCACACGTGCCTACATAATCAACAGGTTTTGATCCTGCTGTTCATCTGTGTAGGCGTGATCGGGCTTGATCTCGGGCTGTTCCGACCACGGATTGCGAATGACAGCGCCGTTGGGCGCAATGTGGTCGATACTGCCCTTACCGGGGATGGGCACATACTCTCCCCCGTCACCCGGATCGGGGATCGGGATCCCGATCGGGTGGGCGGTATCCGGCAGCTCGCGGACTCTTTCTGACGGCGTACCGGTGATATCGAGCTCTGCTTGGCGTTCTTCGTTAACCTTGCTCGTTTGCTCCTCGCGCATATGCTTCGGTTGGTATTTCATACTATCATCTCCTTGACGATAGTATCTGCCGCTGTTCGCCCTTTACTCCGGCAGGACAGGCGGAAAACTCTACCAATACCGAGCGTTTATCAATGACGCTGTCAGCAATTCATGATGTTGAAGCACCTGACAGAAAACGATAAGCCATCACGATGGTACGATGGAATACGATAAGGTTTTATGCTATCGTACCGCTAAAAACCGCATAGATAAGCCGTTTTTGAGCGTTTGTACGATAGAAACGATCATTTTCCAGTTAGGGGTGAGGAGTTAGGAGTTGAGTGAAAAGCCTTCCCCTCGGGGGCGCGCGCGCCTTTATCTATCCCACTGTAGCGTACTGCGAAATCAAAAAGCCTTCCCCTCGGGGGGAAGGTGGCTCGGCGTATGCCGAGTCGGATGAGGGGCTAACTTGTCCGAACCATCATTTTAACAAAGAGTGTTCGGCTCTTCCTCAATTCTCGGTAGACGTACAACCCCACCGAGTCCGACATCAGTAGGAGTGGTTGTCCCCTCATCCGTCTCCCGTTGGTCGACACCTTCCCCCCGAGGGGAAGGCTTTACAATCCAAAACACGAAGTGTTTCCCACTATTATTCATTTTTCATTCTTCAATTTTCAGTTTTCAATTGCATAAGAAAAAGGGGAGGAAAACTCCTCCCCTATCTGATGGATTGTCAAATTACTTGAGTTCAACCTCAGCGCCGGCAGCCTCGAGCTTCTCCTTGAGAGCCTCAGCGTCTTCCTTGGAAACGCCTTCCTTAACAGCCTTGGGAGCGCCGTCAACAACAGCCTTAGCTTCCTTCAGACCGAGACCGGTTGCCTCACGGACAGCCTTGATAACAGCGATCTTACCGGAGCCCGGGGACTTCAGGATAACGTCAAACTCAGTCTTCTCCTCAGCAGCAGCAGCGCCGTCGCCCGCACCGGGAGCAGCAACTGCAACAGCAGCAGCGGCGGATACGCCGAACTCATCCTCTACAGCGTGTACGAGATCTGCGAGCTCGAGAACTGTGAGGCCTTTTAATTCTTCAATAATAGCAGTAATCTTCTCAGATGCCATTTTTAAATTCCTCCAATTT
>ONUI01000245.1 GCA_900320995.1 uncultured Eubacteriales bacterium | reverse complement strand
CGCCTGCCATGTCAACGGCAGTGAGCTGATCTTACAAACCATCAAGGACGAGCTGGGGATCGACGACGGTCAGACCACCGAGGACGGACTTTTCTCGCTTAAATGCGTAGCGTGTCTGGGTTGCTGTTCCCTCTCCCCCGTTATGATGGTGAATGAGGACACCTACGGCTCGCTGACCCCCGACAAGACCAAGAAGATATTGAAAGAGTTAAGGGAGGCGGCAGTATGAGGATCGTCATCGGACAGGGCTCCTGCGGTATCGCGGCAGGCGCGGAAAAAGTACGTCAGGCACTCCTAAAAGAAAACATCAACGCGAGCGTTGCAGGCTGTATCGGTATGTGCTACCTTGAGCCGATCGTGGATATTTATGACGAGGATAAGCTCACCAGATTGGTCAAGGTTTCCGAGAGCGACGCTCCCGCGATTGCGGAGTATATCAACACGGGTGATCGCTCTAAGATCGAGAATTTGGTAGTTTCGGACGAGGACAGCGAGTTTCTTAACAAACAGACTCGTATTGCGTTACGCAACTGCGGTATCATCAACCCCGAGAAGATCGAGGAATATATTGAGAAAGACGGCTACACCGCGCTGAAATCCTGCCTTACGGAAAAAACTCCCGAGGAAGTTATCGAGATCATCAAGACCTCGGGTCTGGCGGGTCGCGGCGGCGCGGGCTTCCCGACATGGTTCAAATGGAACGCCGCCCGTCAGAGCGATGGCGAGGAAAAGTACCTGATCTGCAACGCTGACGAGGGCGATCCCGGCGCGTTCATGGATCGCGCGGTCATCGAATCCGATCCGCACAACCTGATCGAGGGTATGCTGATCGGCGCATATGCCATCGGCGCAAAGCACGCGGTCGTCTATGTCAGAGCGGAGTATCCGCTCGCCATCAAACGACTGAAAAACGCCTTGGAGCAAGCAAGAGAAAAGGGTATTATCGGCAACAACATTTTCGGCACCGACTTCTCCTGCGACTTCATGATCAAGGCGGGCGCGGGCGCGTTCGTCTGCGGTGAAGAAACGGCTCTTATTGAGAGCTTAGAGGGTCACAGAGGTATGCCGAGATTGAAGCCTCCGTTCCCCGCTCAGAGCGGTTTTTGGAGAAAGCCCTCCAACATTAATAATGTAGAGACCTTTGCTAATGTCGCGTGGATCATCAACAACGGCGGCGAAGCCTTCGCCGCGATGGGTACCGAGGGCAGTAAAGGCACCAAGGTATTCGCCGTTACAGGCAAGGTCAAGAGAAGCGGACTGGTCGAGATCCCGATGGGCAAGACACTCCGTGACGTTATCTTTGACATCGGCGGCGGTATGAAGTCCGACAAGCCCTTTAAGGCTGTCCAGATGGGCGGCCCCTCGGGCGGTTGTATCCCCGCAAGCCTGATCGACACCGTCATCGACTACAAGGCACTCGGCGCGACAGGCGCAATCATGGGATCGGGCGGTATGGTCGTCATGGATGAAAGCACCTGCATGGTCGGCATGGCGAAATTCTTCCTCGACTTCACCGCGAAAGAGAGCTGCGGCAAATGCGTGCATTGCAGGATCGGCACCAAGAGAATGCTCGAAATGCTGGAACGCATCACCAAGGGCGAGGGCAAGGACGGCGACATCGAGCTACTCGAAGAGCTGTGCTACGCCATCAAGGACGGCGCGCTGTGCGGCCTCGGTCAGACGGCGCCGAACCCCGTATTAACAACTATCAAATATTTCCGTGACGAGTATGAAGCTCACATCAAGGACAAAAAGTGTCCCGCGGGCGAGTGCTCCGATCTCATTGAATACAGCATCAATGCTGAGAAGTGTAAGGGCTGTACCTTATGCGCGAGAAATTGCCCCGTTGAGGCTATTTCTGGTACAGTAAAGAATCCCCATGTCATCAATACAGATAAGTGCATCAAGTGCGGCAAATGTTACAGCGTATGCCGCTTTGACGCGGTAGTAAAAGCGTAAAGGAGGGCTGAATCATGATTAACTTAACAATAAACGGAAAAGCAATTCAAGCCCCCGAGGGAGCAACGATACTCGAAGCCGCAAGAGCGAACGGTATCGACATCCCGACTCTTTGCTATGACAAAGCCGTCGAGATCTACGGCGCGTGCGGACTGTGCGTGGTGGAGGCAGAGGGGATCCCGAAACTCCTGCGTTCCTGCTCCGCAAAAGTCAGCGAAGGCATGGTGATCAATACCGAAAGTGACAGAGTGGTGCAATCCCGCAAAATCGCGATGGAACTCTTGATGTCCGCGCATGACGGCGACTGTGTCGCGCCGTGTCAGCTCAACTGCCCCGCGAGAACCGACTGTCAGGGCTATGTCGGACTGATCGC
>ONUI01000260.1 GCA_900320995.1 uncultured Eubacteriales bacterium | reverse complement strand
GATGCCCATCACGCGGATCAGCGAGTATAGCTCCACTCCGTATTCATCGGCGGTTTTTGCCTTGTTACAGGAGATGGTCAGCGTACGGATCAGCTCCCTATGGTTGAAGATACCAAACTTGATATTGGTATTTCCGATATCGGCAGTCAGCAACATATACATTTCGCTCCTTTACGATGGGATTGTATCATAATTTTTAGGTAGTTTCAATATAATTGACCTATTTTCGGCTTTTTTCACATAATGAAAAATATTTTGAGAAAAATGTGGTAGAGTATGATTGTATTCTGGAGTGGTGTGCTATACGACCGCTCTGTAAATGCTGGATTATTTTGGGGAGGCATAAGGATGAATCAGGCTGAAAAGAGAAATCTCGAGATTCTCGCTTGCAAGGCGAGAATGGGCGCCATCATCGGTACATTTCACGCGAAATCCGGACATCCGGGCGGATCGCTGTCGGCGGCGGACATGTTCACTTATCTGTATTTTAAGGAGATGAACGTAGATCCCGCCAATCCCGATTGGGCTGACAGAGACCGTTTTGTATTATCTAAGGGACATTGCTGTCCGAGCCTGTACGCCGTTTTGGCGCTCAAGGGCTATTTTGACTGGAAAGAACTCGAGGTGCTCCGCCATGTCGGAGCCATGTTACAGGGTCATCCCGATATGAAGGGTACCCCCGGTATCGATATGAGCTCCGGTTCTTTGGGACAGGGTGTTTCCGCCGCGTGCGGTATGGCGCTCGCCGCAAAGATGGATCATAAAGATTACCGCGTATATTCCGTGCTCGGCGACGGCGAGTGCGAGGAAGGCGAGGTATGGGAGGCGGCGATGTTTGCCGGTCACCATAACCTCAACAATCTGACGATCATCGTAGACTGCAACGGTCTGCAGATCGACGGTACCACCGCTGAGATCGGCGGTGTTGAACCGCTCGACACCAAGTTTGAGTCCTTCGGCTTTGACACCGTCATCATCGACGGTCACGATTTTGATCAGATCGAAGACGCGATGGCGCAGGCGAAAGCCTCCGACAAGCCCTTTGCGATCATCATGAAGACGGTCAAGGGCAAGGGCGTATCCTTTATGGAGAACCAGGTCGGCTGGCACGGCAAGGCGACCAACGCGGATGAATTCAAGGTAGCGATGGCTGAGCTGGAAGCACAGCTCGCGGAACTGGAGGCGTAAGATGGCAGAAATCATTACCAAGGCAACACGCGTGAGCTTCGGCGAGGCTCTGAGCGAATTAGCTGATTCTCGCCCCGACATCGTTGTTCTGGACGCTGACCTCGCGGCGGCGACCAACACCGCGATCTTCCGCGACGCGCATCCCGACCGTTTCTTTGACTGCGGTATCGCGGAGGCGAACATGGTCGGCGTAGCGGCAGGTCTGGCGGCTTCCGGCAAAACTCCCGTAGCGGCTTCCTTTGCGATGTTCGCTACCGGCAGAGCGTTTGAACAGATCCGCAACTCTGTTGCTTATCCGAACTTAAATGTAAAGATCGCGGGTTCTCACGCCGGTATCTCTACCGGTGAGGACGGCGCGACCCACCAGTGCCTCGAGGATATCGGTATCATGCGTACCATCCCCGGCATGGTCGTGCTCAATCCCGCCGACCACTGGGAGATGAAGGCAGCTACCAAGGCGGCGCTCGAGTATGAGGGCCCCGTCTACATCCGTCTGGGCAGACTGGCGATCGACAGCTTCAACGACCCCGAGACCTATGAGTTCCATTGGGGCAAGGGTATCACCCTGCGCGAGGGCGCGGATATCACCGTCATCGCGACCGGTCTGTGCGTGCTCGAAAGCCTCAAGGCTGTTGACGAGCTGAGAAAAGAGGGCAAGAGCGTGCGCCTGATCAACATCCACACCATCAAGCCCATCGACCGCGAGATCATCATCAAAGCGGCTCAGGAGACCGGCAGGATCATCACTGTCGAGGAGCACAACGTGATCGGCGGCTTGGCTGACGCGGTATGCGAGGTCACCTCCTCCGAGTGCCCCGTGCCTGTCCGCAGGATCGGCGTCAATGATGAGTTCGGC
>ONUI01000101.1 GCA_900320995.1 uncultured Eubacteriales bacterium | reverse complement strand
GATATTGCCGGGATCATCGATGCTTGAGAAGCCGTAGGAATAGGTGCCCAGCTCCTGATCGAACATATTATAGAAGTCTGTGACATAGAGCTTTGTGTTGTTGGCGTCCATCTCATAGTCCACAACGTCGGGATCGAAACGGAAGGTAACGGTGATCTCGTAGGCTTCCTGATCGGCTACGGGGCCGTATACGCCGTCGACTGCCTCGACCTCTTCGCCGTCCTTCTTGACGACGATGCTGTCGACCTTATAGCCTCTGTTGGTATTGGGAGTGACCTCGACAGTGAAACTGTCGCCCTCGGAGACGCGGTCGGTGACTGCTTCACCGTTGACCCGTACCTCAGCCGTACCGCCTTCGTTCGCGTTGAGAGTGAAGGTGGCGTAAGCGAGCTTGGTGTAGGTAACGGTAACGTTGATGTCGGCAGTGGGCGTGAATGCGGTGCCGTCCTCAGCGCCCTCTATCGCGTATTCATAGTCGTCGACATTCTTTGCGGTAACGGTGTATTCGGTGTCGGTGTAGAGCTTCTTGGAGCCGGTGACCGATTCGCCGTTGAGGTAGACCTCGCCTTCGTCGTGACCGTTGACGGTGAAGGTGCCGGTATAACAGGTTCTGACGGTCATGAGCATCAGCTTGGCGTTTGTCCACTTGGGGGAGAGGATGTTGCCGTCATTGGAACCGTAGATATAGTATTTGCCTCCGTCAACTACATCGTAGTCGGATGTCAGAGCGACAGCTAAATAGGTGATGTTGTCGGGATCGGACTCAGGAGCGATACCGTAGTAGTTGTACGCGCCGTTGAACAGGCCGCTGACATCGGAACGGGATATATCGCTCTCCTTCGCGTCGACATCTTTGTCAACGGCAGGGGGATTGAAGCGGAAGGTAACGGTGATTTCGTAGGCTTCCTGATTGGCTACGGGACCGTATGCGCCGTCGACCGCCTCGATCTCTACGCCGTCCTTCTTGACAACGATGCTTTCGAGCTCATAGCCCTTGAGTTCGTTCGGGGTCGCTTCTACCGTAAAGGTGTCGCCCTCGGAAACGCGGTCGGTGACAACGTTGCCGTTCGAATAGACGGCAGCGGTACCGCCTTCATTCGCGCTGAGGGAGATGGTCGCGTAAGCGAGCTTGGTATAGGTGACGGTAACGTCGATGTTGGCAGTGGGCGTGAATGCTGTGCCGTCCTCAGCGCCTTCCATCGCGTAACCATACTCGTCAATGTTCTTTGCGGTGACGGTGTATTCGGTGTCGGTATAGAGCTTCTGTGTGCCTGTGACCGATTCACCGTTGAGGTAGACCTCGCCTTCGTTATTACCGGTGACGGTAAAGGTGCCGTTGTAATAAACTCTGACGTTGAGCACCATTAATTTGGCGTTTGTCCAGACAGGGGAGGCGAGCAGACCGCCGGTGTTGTCGTTGGTGCCGTAGATGATGTATTCACCCGCGGTGACGTCATAGTTGGGTCTTAATACCGCGATCAGCTGGGTGATATCGTCGGGATCGGACGCGGGCGCGATACCGTAGTAGCTGTAGCTGCCTAAGAAAATCGACAGATCGGTGCGAGAAACCTTCGCGTCGGTACCGATGACCTCTTTTGCTACGTGGTCGGGATCGTATTTGAAGCTGACGGTAATTGCATATTCTTCGCCGTCGGCAACGGGGCCGTAGATACCGTCGCCCGATTCGACCGCTTCACCGTTTTTGGTGACGATGACGCTTTCGGTCTTATAGCCTCTGTTGGTGTTCGGGGTCGCTTCTACCGTAAAGAGCTTGCCTGCGGGGATGGTGTCGGTAGTGACCTGTGCGCCGTCGGAAAGGATCTTTGCGGTACCGCCGTCGCCGACAGTCAAAGAGATCGCCGCACTGGCGTCAGCCGTATAGTCGGCGGTGATCGTCATATCGGCGTTGGGGGTGAACGCTTCGCCGAGCGTCACGCCGTTGACCTCACGTGTGAAGCCTTCTACATCGGCAGCGGTCACGGTGTACTCGGTGTCGGTGTACAGATTGACATTGCCGCTGACCGCCTCGTCATTCAGATACAGCGCGCCGTCAGCGGAACCGTTGACGGTAAATGACGCGGTGTAATATGTTCTGACAGAGAAGTTCAGCTGGCTTCTTTGGGACGCGTTGTCCCAGTCCGGCTTGCGGTTATAGGTAGTGCCGCCGTTAGCGGTGGTTTTCAGCGCAAGCCAGTTGCCTGCCCCGATATTGCTTGTACCGGTCACATAAGTGATCGTGGAGGTGTCAAGCGCGGTACCCTGTTCGGGAACCGGAGCGAAACCGTAAAATGCTGTGTTGAGTAACGAGGTGCTGTCTCCGAACAGCGTTTGCAGATTCGCCTTCGTGACGGTGGCGTTATCGGCGTGCTTTTCCAGTACGTTGCCGTCGGCGCCGGTTGCCGCTTGCTCAACACTCCCGGCGGATACTGCGGGTGTGATCACTGAGAAGCACAGCAGCATGACCAGCAAGAGCGCGAGCGCGCGTCTGAGTCGTTTTGTTTTCATTTTATCATCTCCTGATAATTATTTCTAAAGTGAAGTTCACAGCAGTGGCAGAAGCGTAGCTGATGGGAAGTTGCCGCATATCTATCCGAATGATGGATAACGCATAGAAAAAACACTTTTCGATTATATAACTATACCATAAACTATCGTAAAAATCAACAAAATTTTATCGAAAATTTTATGATTTATACATAAAATAAGCAAAAGGTATCTATTATGGACGTATTGTTTTATGATAGATATACATTCGATTAACATAGACGACTAATATCTAAACTCGGATGTTGTTGCAATAGTGCGATTGAAGAACGTTTGACCGATTAGTCGATAAAGAAACAGGATCCGAAAACACTTTTCGACAGTTGACACACCGCTCAAAAACAATTATATTTTATATAGTAAACAGTATAAAAAAGCGATGTCAGGAGCAGCGGGATCCAACGATATGAATGATATGAAAAACATAACGATATATATAGATGACGGCGGTGACCGTGATACCGCCTTGGCGTTGTCGCGGCATATCGGGATACCGATCGCCGACCGCATGGGGGATGAGCTTACCCTCGTCGTCGATGGTTCGGGGCTGTCACTGGTCGGCAAAGGGATGCGCTATCAGGGTGACTTTGCCCGAATGCTCGGCCGCGTGACCAAGGGACGACTCCATCATGAAATGCTCGTCAAGCTCGCCAAGACGAAAACCGAACTTCCCGTCGCCGTTGACGCTGCCGCAGGGATGGGGGAGGACAGCTTTTTGCTCGCCGCCGCGGGGTATGAGGTGTACCTCTTTGAGCGGGATCGGGTGATCGCTGCCTTGCTGGGTGACGCTCTGCGCCGTGCCGAAGAGGATGAACAGCTGCGCGGGATCGTCGGCAGGATGCACCTGAATGAGGGAGACAGCATCGAGCTGATGCCGCAACTCGGGATAAAGCCCGAGATCGTCTATCTCGATCCGATGTTCCCGCCGCGGAAAAAGAGCGGCTTGATCCACAAGAAGCTCCAACTGATCCAAAAGCTCGAACAGCCCTGCGCGGATGAAAGGGAGCTGTTCGCCGCCGCCGCGGCACTGCACCCGAAGAAGATCATCATCAAGCGCCCGCTCAACGGCGCTCCGCTCGCCGAACGCAAGCCGAGCTATACCGTCAAGGGCAAGGCGATCCGCTATGATGTGGTGGTTATATAAATGTCATTGCGAGGTGCGCAATTGTTGTGACAATCTCAATGATAAAGCCTCCCTTTCCTAAGGGAGGTGGGCTCGCCGCAAGGCGAGGTCGGAGGGTTGCTACAGATATACATAAACACATTCTTTTTGACCCCCCGGTCGCCTTTGGCGCCGGTCCCTTAGGAAAGGGGGCTTGAAACACCGGAGGGTTGCCAAGTAACCGACATCATTTTTTAGCCTAAGATAAAGGAGATACGATGGAATATCAACCGATCGCGTATATACACAACGATTTTCCGACCAAGTTCGGGCTGCCGCGCCAAAGCGGACTGTCCGAGCATCTGATCTCGCGAATCGTCATGGAAAAGAAATACCGAAACCCCGACGCCTTTCGCGGGATCGAAGAATTTGAATACCTGTGGCTGATCTGGTGCTTTGATCCAATAGGGAAGAGTGCCTCATCCAAGCGCGCTTGGTCGCCGACCGTCAGACCGCCCAAGCTCGGCGGCAACAAGCGCATGGGCGTGTTCGCGACACGCTCACCCAACCGTCCGAATCCGATCGGACTGACGCGCGTCAAGCTGCTCAGCGCCGAGCCTGTCGCCGATCACGGCATCGTCCTGACGGTGGCGGGAGCCGACTTGATGGACGGTACCGCAATATTGGACATCAAGCCCTATCTGCCGTATGCCGACAGTGTGCCTGACGCCGCGACGGGCGATTACGGCCCCGAACACCAGCAGATCATGGATGTCACGATCCTGTCCGACGTCGCCGGGCTGTTCACCGAAGAGCAGGTAAAAACACTTAAAGAGGTGCTGTCGTTCGATCCGCGCCCCGGCTATCAGCATGACCCCGATCGCGTCTACGGCTTTGCCTACGGCGGCTATGATGTGCGCTTCAAGGCGGATGATCACACGATCACCGTAATGGAAGCGATTCCTGCCGATTGATTCTTGTGCATTTTGACATTTGACTTTTCGCGCGTATCGTATATAATATTACGCAAAGAGAAACGCTATGTCATTGCGAAAGAAAAGGGCGCACGCGCCCAATCTCAACCTATGTCATTGCGAGGTTCGTAAGAGCCGTGGCAATCTCAACTGATTTAAGATTGATGAAAGGATGATACGATGTTCTGTCAGCATTGCGGAAAACCGATCCCCGACGGCTCGAGCCACTGCAGCTTTTGCGGCGCTCCCGTTGATGAGCCCTCGCCGCGTCACGCGCGCCCGGAGGATGATGAGCTCTATTCCTATTCCGACCGCCATATCTCCGATGAGAAGGACAGCACAAGGGTGTTTGATCCCAACCGTGACCCGATGGATGAAACCAAGGTCTATAACTTTGCGGCGTTTGAAGGTCAGGGCGACGGTTATGATCCGAACCTTGATCCGAACTACGATCCCAATTATGACCCCAACTTTGATCCCAATTACGATCCGAGATATCCCGACGGCCCCGTGCCCATCGGCGACGATTACGAGAATTATCAGGACGGTCAAAGTGATGATACGTTCATGGATAAGGTCGATCAGCGTTTCAGACGCGACGACTATGACGACTATGAGGATGACCGCCGTCCCCGCAAAAAGAAGAGCAAGGCATGGATCTGGATCACGATCATCGTGGTCGTTGTCTCACTGATCGCCGCGCTTGCCTACGTTGTGTTCAGCGGCAATCTGTTCGGCAGGAATAACGCGAAGCCCACTACGCCCAGAGCGACGGTAGCCGCCACCGCAAAGCCGACACAGGCTCCTGCCACGCAAGCGCCGCGTGCGACACAGGCTCCCGCGCCTACCCAGGCGCCCCGCCCGACGCAGGCTCCCGCACCTACTCAGGCTCCGCAGATCGTGACCGAAACACCCAGAGTCGAGACGCAGGCGCCCGCGCCCACACAACCGCCCGCGCCTACGCAGGCGCCCGCGACCGAGGCGGTACAGGAATATTAGTATCAAAACTCAACATTTATGGAAAAGTCGGCGTTTTGTCGGCTTTTCTTTTTTGTTGTTTACAAACCCAGACAAATATGTTATCATAACTATGTATGAACTCTTGTATAGTTGTATAAGGAGGAAATGATGAAAAAAGTATTGATCATCGGCGCGGGTCCCGCGGGACTGACCGCCGCTTATGAATTACTTGACAGAAGCAAGGATTACGAGGTCACCGTGCTCGAGGAGAGCGATGTGT
>ONUI01000093.1 GCA_900320995.1 uncultured Eubacteriales bacterium | reverse complement strand
TTATTTAATTAGGAATTAGGAATGAGTAATTAGGAATTCCGGGAAACGCCGATGCGTTTTGATTGATATAACAAGATATAATAACGCTCGAGGCTCTTTCGCGGAGTCTCGGGCGTTTTTTGTAGGGCGGGGGCTTGCTCCCGCCGTAGCTTTCTCTTGAATCTCAGTTTTCTGACAAGCATATTATATGGCTACATCCTCTTATTACTTACATGTTTTGGAAATGTATCAGCGGGAGCAAGCCCCCGCCCTACCATTTGCTCAGACGTTTTCATGCATCCTAAAATCTTGTTTTATTTCATTACAATTTGTTAGATTTTGGCGGATTTTTTGCAAAATGTATAAAAATGGCGGTGATTTTTTGCGAAATTACTATGCCGTAATTCTCGATTGTTATTGAATTAACAGGGGAATTGTCATATAATTGTAACAGATATGGGGAAAACCGAAGCTCCGTTCGGAGTGATCCCATATCGTGTCAATGTTTTGTCTTGAATATGCGCGGTGTGAGAGCACCTGCGCCTGACAAATTTAGGAGGTATATATTATGGCAAGAGTTTACAATTTTTCGGCAGGTCCTTCGATGCTGCCCGAAAGCGTACTGAAGACCGCGGCTGCTGAGATGCTCGACTACAAGGGTACCGGCGAGTCCGTCATGGAGATGTCTCACCGCTCCAAGGAGTACGGCGAGATCATCACCGCGGCTGAGTCTCTCCTGCGTGAGATCATGAACATCCCCGACAACTACAAGGTCCTGTTCCTGCAGGGCGGCGCTTCCACCCAGTTTGCCGCTATCCCGCTCAACTTCATGAACGGCACCGGTAAGGCTGACTATGTTGTGACCGGTCAGTGGGCAAAGAAGGCTGCTGCCGAAGCAGGCCGCTACGGCGACGTCAACATCGTTGCTTCCTCCGCGGATAAGACCTTCTCTTATATCCCGAAGCTCGACAAGAGCACCTTTACTAAGGATGCCGACTACTTCTACATCTGCATGAACAACACCATCTACGGTACTGTTTACCATGAGCTGCCCGATACCGGCGACGTTCCGCTGATCGCTGATATCTCTTCCTGCTTCCTCTCTGAGCCGCTCGACGTTACCAAGTTCGGTATGCTCTACGGCGGCGCTCAGAAGAACGTAGCTCCCGCAGGTGTGACCATCTGCATCATTCGTGAGGATCTGCTCGGCAAGGCGAGAGATATCACTCCCACCATGCTCAACTACCAGATCCATGCGGACAACGGTTCTATGTACAACACACCTCCCTGCTACACCATCTACATCATGAAGCTCGTCCTCGAGTGGATCAAGAACGAGGTCGGCGGTCTGGATAAGATGAAGGAGCTCAACGAGAAGAAGGCGAAGATCCTGTATGACTTCCTCGATTCTTCCGAGATGTTCAAGGGCACCGTTGTTCCCGAGGATCGTTCTCTGATGAATGTTCCGTTCGTTACCGGCGACACCGATCTGGACGCGAAGTTTGTCGCTGCCGCTAAGGAAGCCGGCTTCATCAACATCAAGGGTCACCGTACCGTCGGCGGTATGCGCGCTTCTATCTACAACGCAATGCCGATCGAGGGCGTTGAGAAGCTCGTCGCCTTTATGAAGAAGTTTGAAGAGGAAAACAAGTAATTTTGGTGAAGGGTGAATGGTGAATGGTGAATGGTTGAGGGAGGACGCTGTCCTCACCTGATTCCTCACTTCTCACTCCTAACTCCTCACTCCTAACTAAAAGGAGTTTATCATGTATAACATTTTAAAGCTGAATAAGATCGCTCCTGTTGCGATCGAGCGCTTCGGCGCTGATTATAACTGTGTTGACGAGTGCGACGCGCCCGAGGGTATCCTCGTTCGCTCCGCTTCTATGCACGACATGGAGCTGCCCGAGAGCCTTCTCGCGATCGCTCGTGCCGGCGCAGGCGTCAACAACATCCCGCTCGACAAGTGTGCCGAGAAGGGTATCTGTGTATTCAACACTCCCGGCGCTAACGCTAACGCCGTTATGGAGCTGGTGATCGCGGGCATGCTGCTCGGCTCCCGTAAGATCAGCGAGGGTATCGCGTGGTGCAAGACCCTCAAGGACGATCCCAATAACCTCAAGGCTGTCGAAAAGGGCAAGAGCCAATTCGTCGGTCCCGAGATCAAGGGCAAGACCCTCGGCGTAGTCGGACTCGGCGCGATCGGCGTACTGGTCGCGAACGCGGCGCGTGCGCTGCATATGCACGTTATCGGTTACGATCCCTATCTGAGCGTCAACGCAGCACTGCATCTGTCCCGTCACGTTGTGACTGTCAACAACATCGACGAGCTGTACGCGCAGGCTGATTATGTGACCCTGCATCTGCCGGTCAACGACGGCACCCGCGGCATGATCAACGCCGATACGCTCGCGAAGATGAAGGACGGCGTTCGCCTGCTGAACTTCTCTCGTGACGGTCTGGTTGTTTCTTCTGACATCAAGGCTGCTCTGGAGAGCGGTAAGATGGCGTCTTATGTCACCGACTTCGCTACCAACGATCTGCTCGACGTAGACGGCGTTGTCGCGATCCCGCATCTCGGCGCTTCCACTCCCGAGAGTGAGGATAATTGCGCGATCATGGCTGCCGATGAGATGAAGGATTATCTGGAGAACGGCAACATCAAGAACTCCGTCAACTTCCCGAATGTATCCATGCCCAGAACCGGCGATACCCGTTTCTGTGTGTTCCATCACAACGCGCCTAAGATGATCTCCAATCTGCTGGAGAAGATCGGCGGTAATGTTGAGAACATGGAGAACAAGAGCCGCGGCGATTACGCCTACACCATCATTGACGTGACCGGCGCGAATCCCGACGCCCTCGAGGCCGCTGAGGCGGTAGACGGCATCATCCGCATCAGAAAGCTGTAATTTTCCATTAAAGAATAATAATGCAATGATAACGCCCGTGGTTTCATCACCGCGGGCGTTTTTTAATGAGGAGTTACGTTTTAGTGGAATTGTAGGGGAGCGCCTTGGTGCTCCCGCAACAGGGCATTGATTCAATAGGATGTTCTATGTGAAAATGATTGTATCCGTAGGGATGGTCATCGACCATCCGCGTGGCAGAAGAATCCATCTATTATCTATGGTTCCCGATATCGGAAGCGTCCGGCAGTCTGCGGATGACCAATGGTCATCCCTACGGAGAAATCGATTTGCTCCGCGTTTTGGTTGGGATGTATTGGATGGGTTGCGGGACGTCGAGAACGCCGTTCCCTACAATTGGATTCATCTGCTTCGCGTTTGGGTGACCTATAACGAAAAGGCAGCCGTATCGAGGATGTTCACATAATGTTTAAAAAGAATTAGCACTCTCGGCTTGACAGTGCTAAAATATAGAGTATAATAGATATTGTAATAAAAAATGTCATATGGCACGGAGAATCAACCCTCCGGCGCTTTGCGCCATCTTCCTTAACAAAGGGAGGCTTTACTATGACAAATACAACAAAGAAGGTATGAACATGGCGAAAAAGCAATTCAAAACAGAATCCAAAAAACTGCTGGATATGATGGTCAACTCCATCTATACCCATAAGGAGATCTTCCTGCGCGAGTTGATCTCTAACGCGTCCGACGCGATCGACAAGCTCTATTTCCGCTCCCTGACCGACGACAGTGTGGGCATGAATCACGATGATTTTGAGATCCGTCTCACCGCGGACAAGGACAGCCGCATCTTGACCGTCACCGATAACGGTATCGGCATGACCAAGGAAGAGCTTGAGAACAACCTCGGTACCATCGCAAAGTCCGGCTCGCTCGACTTCAAGACCGATGAAGAGAATCAAAGTGAGAACATCGACATCATCGGTCAGTTCGGCGTAGGCTTCTACTCCGCGTTCATGGTCGCCGATAATATCAAGGTCGAATCAAAGGCGTTCGGCAGTGACGAAGCCTTTGTCTGGGAGTCCTCAGGCGCGGACGGTTACACCATCAAGAAGTGTGAGAAGGACAAAGCCGGCACGGTCATCACCCTGCACATCAAGGAGGATACCGAGGAAGAAAAGTACGGTGAGTTCCTCGAAGTCTATCGCATCCGTGAGCTGATCAAGAAATACAGCGACTATATCCGCTATCCGATTCGCATGGAGACCTCGCATAAACAGCTCAAAGAGGGCACCGAGAACGAGTATGAGGACATTTATGAGGATGAGACCCTAAACAGCATGACCCCCATCTGGAAGAAGCCGCAGAGCAAGGTCACCGATGAGGAATATGCCGAGTATTACAAGGGCAAGTTCAACGACTATGAGGCGCCTCTCAAGGTGATCCGTCAGTCCACCGAGGGCAACGCGACCTATACCGCGCTGCTGTTCATCCCGTCTCACGCGCCGTATGATTACTACAGCCGCGATTATGAGAAGGGCTTGCAGCTCTATTCCAGCTCCGTGATGATCATGGAGAAGTGCAAGGATCTGCTGCCCGATCATTTCAGCTTTGTCAAGGGTCTGGTGGACAGCGCCGACCTGAGCCTGAACATCTCGCGTGAGATGCTCCAGCATGACCGTCAGCTCAAGATCATCGCCAAGGCGCTCGAGAAGAAGATCGCCTCGGAGCTTGGCAAAATGCTGAAATCCGATCGCGAGAAGTATGAACAGTTCTTCCGTGAGTTTGGCGCTCAGCTCAAGTGGGGCATCTATTCCTCCTTCGGCGTGAACCGTGAGGAATTGCAGGATCTCCTGCTCTTCAAGACGTCCGACGAGGGCAAGTATACTTCTTTAAAAGAATATATCGACCGTGCGAGAGAGAATCAGGACAAGATCTATTATGCGGTCGGAGAGACCGTCGAGAAGATCGCCATGCTCCCGCAGGTGGAGAGCGTACTCGCCAAGGGATATGAGGTGCTGTACCTGACCGAGGATATCGACGAATTCTGCGTCCAGATCCTGCGCAATTATGATAACAAGGACTTCCTCAATGTCTGTACCGATAACCTTGACCTCGGCGATGAGGAAGAGAAGGCACAGCTCAAGGAAGAGAACGATAAGTCCGAGGAGCTCTTTAAATTCATGAAGGAGAGTATCGGCGACAAGGTGGCGAAGGTGCGCTACACCAACACCTTGAAGAATCACGCCGTCTGCCTTTCCAGCGAGGGCAATGTGTCCGTCGGTATGGAGCAGATCCTCAACAAGATGCCCGGCACCGAGGGTCAGAACATCAAGGCGGAGACTGTGCTCGAGATCAACAAGGATCATCCGATCAAGGATAAGCTGCTGTATCTGTTCGGCAACGATAAAGAGAAGCTCGCCGATTACAGCAAGATCCTCTATGCTCAGGCACGCTTGATCAACGGTCTGAACCTCGACAACCCTGCCGAGATCAGCGATCTGGTATGCGATCTGATGGTATAGCTTTGGTGAATGGTGAATAGTGAATGGTGAATGTAGGGCGCTGCCCTCACCTGTTCTGTACGAAACAGCGTTTGAAAAATTAGTAGGGCGGGGGCTTGCTCCCGCCGATACGCTTTTGATAGAAGTGATCAAATTCAGAACGATAACCGTTCTTCTGCTTCGCTCAACAATAGATTTAAATAAAACTACGGCGGGAGCAAGCCCCCGCCCTACAAAAAGCGTCCGCAACTCATCATAGAGCTGCGGACGTTTTAAATATATCTATGGTATATCAATCAAAAATGCGTCAGCATTTCCCAACACCATTCACTATTCACCATTCACCACATTCAGCTTACTCCCGATATACTCCAACAGTTCTTCACTGCACATCTCCGTAATATCCTCGGGGGAGTCGGGGAAGGAAAGCAAGATCTGATTTTTGTCCCTGACGATATAGCCCTCGCTGCCGCTCTCGGCGCTCAGCTTGCGCATATTATCGAGCGAGGAGTCGAAGCCGCCGATGATGACGGTCAGCGGACAGAGCTTCAAGCTGCGGCTGACCTGCGCGCCCAGCTCGACCGGCGTGGTCGCCGAGGTGATCAAATGCGCTTCGCCGCCGATGGGGGCGAGCGCTTTTTTCAGCGCTTTTTCACAGTATGAGGTTTTTCTGGACAGATAAAAAATCAGATTGTACTTCATGGCGATCCTTTGCTGTGTTGACGGGGGATAGGGGTGAACCCCTTCCTCCGATATGATTGTTACTTGGGAACGGCGGTGAACTTGGGATAAATCTCGATGCCGACATTCAGATGGTCGAAGTCGACGCCGGAAACATCCTTGTCCCAGCCCTCGAATACATAGGTGTAGTAGTCATCCTCCGGCATGACCGGGTCACCGCCCGGC
>ONUI01000193.1 GCA_900320995.1 uncultured Eubacteriales bacterium | reverse complement strand
AGAAGAAAACGGTCGGCGCGTCTATTTTATGGAGGACAAATACGGTGAGCGCGGCAACCTCATGCCCCGCGATATCGTGTCGCGCTGTATCGAGGAAACGGGAAAGCAGGTCTATCTGGATATCACCTTCCTCGGCAAAGAGAAGATAATGCAAAAGCTGCCTGAGGTCTATGAGCTGTGCAAAAAATACCGCGGGATCGACATCACCAAAGAGAGCATCCCCGTCACACCGTCGGTACACTTTTTCATGGGCGGTATCGCGGTGAAGAACAATCACGAAACCAATATCAAAAACCTGTACGCGATCGGAGAATGTGCCTCTATCTACCACGGCGCGAATCGTCTGGGCGGTAATTCACTGCTCGCGGCGATCTACGGCGGCAAGGTAGCGGCAGATTCCATCGAACAGGCGGAATCGAGAGATACACCCAACGATTGGTCAAAGGAATTGAAAGAAGCGGAGGAAAAGCTGCGTTCTCTCAAAGGCTCCAAAAGCCCCTATCCCGTCAAATATATCCGCGATATGCTCGCCGAGACGATGCAGGAGGATCTCGGGATCGTCCGCGACGCCGACAAGCTGCAGAAGGGGATCGACGATGTGTCGTTCTATCTGTCCGTTGCGGATAAGATCCGCTTTGACAGCTCCGAGATGGCGTACTTCGGCTATAGCCTGAAGGATATATTGACGCTCGCCAAGGCGACCCTGCTTTGCGCGCTGAGTCGAAAGGAAAGCCGCGGCGCGCATTACAGAAGTGACTGTCCTAAGCCGTCGGACGCATACAAAGCCGCCACTATCATCCGTTATGATAACGGCGAATTCACCACCTACCTCGATACGGAGGGCAAGTATGAGAATTAAAATATTGCGCCAAATGTCGCCTGTCACGGATCCGTATTGGCAGGAATTCGAAGGCGATTTTGCAAAGGATCAGTCCGTCGCGGGTATGCTCGACGAGCTGAATTACAAGGATGATCTGTTCGACGTCAACGGCGATCCCGCGCCGAGGATCCAGTGGGAGTGTTCGTGCCTGCAGGGAATGTGCGGCGCGTGCGCGATGGTCATCAACGGCAGACCCGCCCTCGCCTGCGAGGTCTTTTTGAGAGATATCAAGGGCGATACCGTGGTCATCGAGCCGCTGAAAAAGTTCGCGACCATCTCCGATCTGGTGGTCGATCGCGGCATTATCCATCAAAATCTGAAAAAAGCGAATGTCTATATCGGAGAGTACGAGGGCGCCGATCCAAAGGAGTATGACCACATGTACGCGGCGGGCAAGTGCCTCAAATGCGGCTTGTGTTTGGAGGTTTGCCCCAACTATCTTGACGGCAGCAGCTTCTACGGCGCGGCATTTGCCAACGACTGCTTCCTGATCGCGTCACGCAGCAAATCCCGTAAGAAAGCGATCACGAAGTCATATCAAAAGAACTTTGAGCAGGGCTGTTCCAACGCGCTGTCCTGTGTGGACGTCTGCCCGATGAAGATCCCGACCCTCGCGTCGATCGCGAAGATGAACCGCAGATAACGGGTGGCAACATGAAAATAACGTGTCAAAAACTGGACGATCATCATATACATGACCTTGCACAGCTATCGGGAGCACAGAGTTTTCCGTATCCGATAACGGAGGATGCCGCGCGGGTCTATTGCCGAAATCGGGACGCGTCCGATCCCGGTGTACAGACCTACGGCGTTTTTGAGGAGGGTAAGCTCGTCAGCGTGATGACCGCCACCTATTGCGTGGTGTTTCCGTGCGACGATTCGCCGAGCGGTCGGATCGCGCATATCAGCGGCGCGTATACACTGCCCGCTTATCGGCACAAGGGCTATGCGACCGAGCTGTTGACGGCGATCCAAGCGGACGCTGTCGTGTTCGGCGCGGATTATCTGTGCTGTGACAGCACGGCGGACGATCTGTACCGCAGCTTCGGGATGTACCCGACGTCGGATGACGAAACAAGAATGTGGAAAAAGCTCAATGAGTGAGGAGGAAAACATATGATAGAAACAGGCTGGGTATCGATCCTGCCGCCTTTGATCGCCATCGTGCTCGCGCTGGTGACCAAAGAGGTGTACTCGTCGCTGTTCCTCGGCGTTTTGTCGGGAATGGTGATCTATGTCGTATCGGCGCAGGAGCCGTTCATGGCGGTGTTCTCGCGCATCTTCGACATGATGGCGCAAAAGATCGCGGACAACGCCTACATGATCATCTTTTTGGCACTGCTGTGGGCTGTGATCACGCTGGTCGGAAAATCCGGCGGAACGGCGGCATACGGGCGATGGGCGGAAAAACGGCTCAAGAATAAGCGCGCGACACTGCTGACGACTGCGCTGTTGGGTATTCTGATCTTCATCGACGACGGCTTCAACTGCCTGACGATCGGCACGGTCATGCGTCCGGTCTATGACCGCCAGCGCATCTCTCGTGAAAAGCTCGCTTATATCATCGACGCGACCGCGGCGCCGATCTGCATCATCGCGCCCGTGTCCTCATGGGCGGTAGCGGTAGCGTCGGAGGTCAGCGATACCAACGGCTTTCAGACGTTTTTGTCCACTGTTCCCTATAATTTGTATGCACTGCTTACGATCATGATGGTCGCGTTCGTCTGTATCACGGGGCTTGACTTCGGCAAGATGCGCAAGGCGGAGGAAAAGGCTCAGCTTGAGGGCAACGGCGACACTATGACCGAAGAAAAGGATGACACGCAAGAGAGCAAGGGTCGGGTCATCGATCTGGTTCTGCCCATCCTCGTGCTCATCGTCTGCGCGATCCTCGGCATGGCGTATGTCGGCGGCTTTTTCAGCGGCACGCCCTTCTCCGAGGCGATCGGCGCGAATCCGACCGCGGGCTTGTCCCTCGGTGCGTTCGCGGGTCTGGTGACAGCCTTCATCCTGTATATCCCCCGCAAGATCATGAAGCCCAAGCAGTTTGCGGGCAATATCGTCAGCGGTATCGGCAGTATCGTACCGCCCATGCTGATCCTGATCCTCTCTTGGACGCTCGGCGGCGTATGCCGTGAGCTGATCGGCACCGGTGAGTTCATCTCCGGCTTTATCGCGTCATCGAACGTACCGTTACAGCTCCTGCCCTTCGTGGTATTCGTGATCGCGGCGCTGATGTCCTTCTCGATGGGTACCTCATGGGGCACCTTCGGTCTGCTGATCCCCATCGTGACCATGATCTGTTCGGCGACTGCCGGCAGCGAGTTGCTGGTTCCCACTCTGGGCGCGACGCTTGCCGGTTCTGTCTACGGCGATCACTGCTCACCGATCTCCGATACCACGATCCTCGCCTCCACCGGCGCGCAGTGTGAGCATATCCGCCATGTAGAGACCCAGATCCCCTATGCGACATTGACCGCAGTTGTCTGCGCGGTCGGCTATCTGATCATTGGCTTCACCAATATGCCGTGGATCGGTCTGGGCGTAAGCGCGGCGCTGTTGATCGGCGCGATGCTGATCCTCCGTAAGGTCTATCGACCGAAGGAAGCG
>ONUI01000072.1 GCA_900320995.1 uncultured Eubacteriales bacterium | reverse complement strand
TCCAGCGCGTACTTGAACAGGCTCCAGAAGCTCCACTTGGTCGTGCCGACGGTACGCTCCACGTTTTGGTATTCGATCCACTTGGTCTGATAACCGACCCAGCAGAACAGACCCTTGGAAAAGCGCTGTTTCTCGCACAGGCTGATGATGCTGTCCACCATCTGGCGCGACATAATGCGGTAATCCACCGCGCCGTCGGGCATTTTGACGTCAGAGATCTTGTTCTGGAAGCCGAAAAATATCTTGGAGATCATCTGTCGGATCGGGTTCTCGCCCTTTTGCTTGGCGCGATAGAGCGCGCAGCAGTCATAGCCCTCTTCCACGCCCTCGATCATCTGCGGGAACATCGCGGGCGGATGCTGCAGATCGGCGTCCATGACGATCACATAATCGCCGGTGGAATGCTCGAGACCCGCGTACATGGCGCTCTCCTTGCCGAAGTTGCGGGAAAAGGAGATATACTTGGCGTTGCTGTACTTGGCGGCAAGATCGCGCAAAACTTTCAGGGTATTGTCCCCGGAGCCGTCGTTGATAAAAATATAGCGAAAATCATAGTCGGGGATGGTCGCGATGACTTTATTGGTCTCCTCGATAAAGAGAGGCAGTACCTCTTCTTCATTATAACAGGGGACGACAATATCGATCAGCTTCAATTTTCACACCTCCGTAAATGAGGAATGGTTTTTCCAATCCTTGCGTTATCATAACACATCGTACCTTTTATTATACCAAAACAAACCCATCGTGTAAATGAGTATGAAAAAATTTTTTGAAAATTATCAATAAAGTGTTTACCTCGCTTATAAATAATGGTAATATAAATATGTATGTAAATTTATAAAGGCAATGTGCATCTCAAAATTTTGCGGTATTGCCTAAAGGAGAATTGTATGTCAGCTAAGTTAAAGACAAAAACCGCATCCCCTCCTAAAAAGGCTCCTACCCTGGCGAAGGGCTCCTTCATGGACCGCTACGGCGTATGGATCTACCTTTTCCTGGCGTTTTTCGTCCCGTTCATCCTGATGTTCTTCGCTTTCAAAATCGCGGGTGTTTCTCCGTTCGGTACCAATCAGATCCTCGCGACCGACCTGTGGCATCAGTACTATCCGTTCTTGGTGGATTATCAGGACAAGCTCCAGCACGGCGGCTCACTGCTGTGGACATGGAAGAGCGGCGGCGGTACCAACTATGCCGCTTTGATGTCCTACTATCTGGCAAGTCCGCTCAACTTCTTCTCTGTACTGGTTCCCGCGGATAAGCTCAGAGAATTTCTGTATGTCATCACCTGCGTCAAGATCGGTCTGGCGGGCTTCTTCTACGCGCTGTTCCTCAAGATCACCTTCAAGCGCAAGGATGTTTCCATCACCGCGTTCGGCATCATGTACGCCCTGTGCGCGTTTATCATGGGCTACTACTGGAACGTCATTTGGCTGGACACCATCGCGCTGCTGCCGCTGGTCATCGCCGGAACCTTTGCGCTGCTGCGGGAAGGAAAGTTCCGGATCTATGTCATCGCGCTGGCGCTGTCCGTCCTCGCGAACTACTACATCGGACTGTTCACCTGTATCTTTGTCTTGCTCGTATCCATCGGCTACTGTATCGTAGAATACAAGGGCTGGAAGGATCTGATCAAGCAGTTCCTTAAAATGGCGGGCTTCTCGCTGTTATCACTGATGATGTCGGCGGTGCTGGTTCTGCCCACCTACTTTGCGCTGCAGTATACCCACTCCGCGGATAATACCTTCCCCAAGGATTTTGCCATCAATATCGGCAGTAAGGCTGACTTCGGCGGCGTACTGGAGGGTATCGGAAAGACCATCGCCAATTCGGTCGCCTTCATCAAGCCGACCGAAAAAGAAGGCCTGCCCAATGTTTATTGCGGCGTGTTCGTCATCTTTTTGGCGTTGCTGTTCTTCTTCTGCTCCAAGATCAAGGTGCGCGAGCGCGTTTTCTGCGGCGGTCTGCTGATGTTCTTCATGCTCAGCTTCATCATCCGTCAGCTCGACTATGTATGGCACGGCTTCCACTTCCCCAATATGCTCCCGCACCGCTTCTCGTTCTTATACTCGTTCCTGCTGATCTATATGGCGTTCAGGGTGTTTATGAACATCGACAGCATCAAGCTCGGGTCGGTGATCGGCGGCATCCTCGCGTTCGCGATCTATCTCGGCATTGCCGCAACCTATTTTGACGGCGAAAAGGTCAAGCTCTCGCCTATCTTTGAGAATCAAAAGGTCGATCCGATCCTTTGGTCGGGCTTCATCGGCGGCATCCTCGCCGCGTGGGTACTGCTGTACTCGCTGCGCAACAAGCTCCCGCGCCTCGCGATGGTGATCGGCACCTCGGTCATCGGCGTCACAGCGGCGGTCATCATCTTTGTATCCGGTAAGGTGATCAACTCCGCCGTCAGCAAGGACGGTGGAAATGCCTTCCATATCTTCTTAGGCATCGTCATCCTGCTGTTGACAGCCGCCGCCGCGCTGTTGATCAGCTCCAAGGACATGAACAAGGATCACCAGATGACCAAGGTGGTATTATCCGTCGTTCTGCTGATCCTCGCGATGGTAGAAGGTCTGTTCTCTGCCGCGGGCGGCGTCAAGACCGTCGGCGTCACCGACGCGAAAAGCTATCCTCTCGGCGGTCAGGATACCCTCAACTGCGTTAAAAAGGTCAATAATCTTGAACAGGACAACATCGACCTGCCCCGTACCGAGGTCAACAAATATCATTCGCTCAACGATAACGCCCTCATCGGCGCGGACGGCATCTCCATGTTCAACTCGATGGTCAACAAGAGCATCACTACCTATATGGAGAAGTTCGGCATCTGCGGATGGGAGGCTTCCAACCGCTATACCTATCAGGAAAGCTCCCCCTTCACCAACCTGATGCTCAACGTCAAATATCTGATCACTCCCTACGGCGCGTACCTCGACACCGCTCATATGGATCAGATCTATCAAAGCGGCAATGTCAAGCTGCTGCAAAACAAGTACTATCTGTCGCAGGGCTTCATGACCAAAAGCACACTGAGCACCTATGACGTCAAAAACGCATTGACGAATCCGATGGACAACCAGAACAATATGTTCCGCCTTGCCACCGGTCTGGAGGGCGATATCTATCGGTATCTGAACAGCTCCTCCTGTACCGCGGGTACTGAGGGCGCTTCGATCACTGCCGCCAACAAGGGCATGTTCACCTACAGCTCCGCACAGAAAAACGACTCCTATGACGTCAACTACATCGCCGACGCCGACGGCACCGCGGTCGCGTACTTCTCCGGCAGTACGGATAATATCTCGATCCGCGTCAACGGCGCCGAAAAGATCGGCTACTATATCAAGCGTCCGTTCATCATGATGATCGGCGACGTCAAGCAGGGCGATACGATCACCCTGCACGCCACCATGAACAACAGCTCCACCGGCACCCTCACCTCTTACTGCGCGATGTTCAACGACGACTTGTTCAAGCAGGGCTATGACCTGCTCTCCAAGTCCACCATGAAAGCAACAACGGTCAAGGACAGCTACATCGCGGGCGATATCACCGCGCAGGAGGACGGCTTGTTCTACACCTCCATCTCCTACACCAAGGGCTGGAAAGCCTATGTCGACGGCGTTGAGACCGAGATCACTCCCGTCGGCGACGCAATGCTGGCGTTTCCGATGAATCAAGGCGATCATCACATCGAGCTCAAATATATCCCCGAGGGCTTCATCCCCGGCGTGATCTGCACACTGCTGGCGCTGATCATCTTCATCGCGCTGATCATCCTTGCGCCGAAGCGTGAGCAGATCTTCGCGAAGCTCAAGGCGAAAAAGGCGATCCCCGCCGCAGCCGGCACTGCCGATAACGAAACCTCCGTTTCGGCGGAACCGGAGGATGAAAAGACGGCGCAGGATGATGAACAAACTCCGTCACCGAAGAAAAAGGGTAAGAAAAAGAAATAATATACAACAGGCGGCGTTTGATCCAACGTCGCCTGTTTGATTGTTTTCTCCCCTATCTATTGTTTTGTTATTTACAGGAGAAGCGTCCGTCATTCTGCGGACGAGCAATGCTCGTTCCTACGGTGACATAGATCTCTGCTAATAGATAGCATCAATACCTTATGTAAAAGGCGCACGGACGATCATCCGTGCGCCTGATTTTTCGATTTCTGTGTTGTTTATGCTCCTCGCGATGACAATTGATTAATTGTATCACAATCTTTTTTGATCTGCGCGCTCAGCTCGTCCATGGAGTCAAAGCGTCTTTCCTCACGCACAAAGGCGGTCAGCTCACAGGTCGCTTTCTTTCCGTACAGATCGCCGCCGCCGAAATCGAGCAGAAAGGTCTCGCACAGCGGCACCTCATGCGCGCCGACCGTAGGATGGACGCCGATGTTGGTCGCGCCCTGATAGCGCCTGCCGTCGATGGTGAGCGTTGAGGCGTATACCCCGTAGCGCGGCACGGTCAAGCCGTCGCCGATCGGAATGTTCACGGTCGGGAAGCCCATCGCGGAGCCGATGTGATTGCCGCTGTCGATCGCGCCCTCGATGGCGTACGGGTAACCGAGAAGGTTGTTTGCTTTTTCGATCCTGCCGTCGGCGATACAGCGGCGGATCAGCGAAGAGGAGATCTGCTCGCCGTCACAATAGACCGGCTGTGTCACTTCGACCGCGATACCATGCTCTTTGCCCAGCTTCGCCAACAGCGCGGTATCGCCCGCGCCGCCCTGACCGAAGCGGTAATTGAATCCGCAGGTTATCCTCTCGGCGTGCAGTCTGCCGCGCAGGATATCGGTAACGAACGCCTGCGGGGTCAGATCCTTTACGGCGTTGAAATCCGCGAAGATCACTTCATCCACGCCGATCTGCGCTAAAAGCTCCGCTTTTCTCTCGTTGGAGCTGAGCAGGGTCGGAGTCGGTCTGCCCAGCGCCTTGGCGGGGCTTTCGCAAAAGGTCAGCACCACACAGGAGCGGTCGCCTTTTGCGGCTACACAGCTGCCGATCACCGCTCGGTGACCGCTGTGTACGCCGTCAAAAAAGCCCAGCGCGACACAAGTGCCGTTGTTATTCGGTATATATTCTTTCAGGTCGTGATATACTTTCATATGGTTTCCTGTTTAATTAATTAGTCATTGCGAGGAGCGAACACGCGTGTTTAGCGACGTGGCAATCTCAACCGACTGAAAACGCCGCTCGGGGTGGAGCGGCGTTCTTTGTTGTCATTTGATCGATCGAAACAGATCATTCGTCCTCGATGTTCTCTCTGAGCTTATCCTTCAGGCTCGCGAAGAAATCCTCGGGATCGATATCGTCGGTGAAGGAGATCGGCTTGCTCTCCCCCTCCAGATTCACGCGGCAGCCGGTGGTCGGCTTGCCCGATGATGAATAGATGTCCTCGTAGACGGGAACGGGCGGGATCTCTTCCTCCTCTTCCTGAGGCGCTTCTTCCTTTTCGGGGAGAGGCAGCTCATCGGGAAGATCCTCATCCTTGACGGGGGTAAATACCTTGGTGCCCTCCGCGTCGAGGTCTTCCTCGGGCTGATCGGCTTCTTCTTTTGTCTGAGCTTCTTTATCCGCATCAGACTCGGCTTTTTCCTCAGACTGAGGCTCTTTTTCCTTGACAGGATCGGGCGGTGCGGGTCTTTCCGCAGGCTTCAGATCCTCGGGTGCTACCGCGCCGAAGTAGATCTGATACCATACGAGGAATACATAGATCGTCCAGATCTTGCGGGAGTTATCCTCTTTTTCATCGAAATGATCGTCCAGATACTGGAGCAGCAGCTCGGTGTTGAAGAATTTCTCGGCAGTCGGAGAGGTGAACATATCCTGTACGACATGATAATAATGCTCGTCCCTGAGCCATACGCGCGTCGGCACGGGGAAGCCAAGCTTAGGCTTTTCGGCAACTTCTTCGGGCAGATGACGCGCCGCCGCCTTGCGCATTGCGTACTTGGTATTATACTTGTTGACACGCAGCGGAGTGGGCAGAGAGGACGCTACCTTGAACACCTCTTTGTCAAGGAACGGTACGCGCAGCTCCAGAGAGTTCGCCATACTCATTCTGTCCGCCTTGAGCAGGATATCGCCGACCATCCACATATTGATGTCGAGATACTGCATCTTGGTCTCGTCGTCATATCGGCGCGCACGGGTATACATTCTTCTGCACATACGCGAGGGATCGGACGCGATCTCGGGATTTTTGAGCAGCGCCTTTTTCTGCTTTTCATCATACATATAGGCGTTGCCGATATAGCGCTTCTCCAGCGGATGGATCGCGCGGATCAGATAGTCGCGGCCCTTGATATCGGGCAGCTTCTTGCAGACCCAGCCGATACCGCGGCGCAGGAAGTAAGGCACGATCTTCTGGTACCACTTGAATACGCGCGGATCGTTGTAGCAGGTGTAGCCGCCGAACAGCTCGTCGGCGCCCTCGCCCGAAAGCACAACCTTGACGTATTCGCTCGCGAGCTTTGTCACAAAATACAGCGCGATGCAGGAGGGATCCGCCAGGGGCTGATCCATGTGGTACTGCACCTTGGGGACTGCCGCCCAGAACTCCTCGGAGGAGATCAGCTTGGCGTGATGCTCGACGCCGATCTTCTCGGACAGGGACTGTGCCCATGTGATCTCGTTATATTTTTCGCCGAAATCAAATCCGACGGTAAAGGTTTTTTGGCCCTCAAAGTAGGAGGCGACGTAGGAGGAATCCACGCCGGAGGAGAGGAAGCAGCCTACCTCGACGTCGGCGATCTTATGCGCCTTGATGCTGTCCTCAAAGACCTTTTCGATCTGATCGACAGCCTCGTCCTCGGTCATCTCCAGATCGGGCTTAAACTTGGGCTCAAAGTAGCGCTGTGTCTCGACAACGCCGTCACGGAACCACATGAAGTGACCCGGCAACAGGCACTCGATGTCCTTGAAGAAGGTCATCGGCTGGGGCACATACTGGAAGGACAGATACGCGTCCAGCGCCTTATCGTTTCGTTGAAGCGCTTGGTGAAGTTCGGATGCTCCAGAATACTCTTGATCTCGGAGGCGTAGCACAGATCGTCGCCGATGATCGTAAAGTGCAGGGGCTTGATGCCGAAGAAGTCGCGCGCGAGGAAAACCGCCTTGGTTTCCTTATTATAGATCGCGAACGCGAACATGCCGCGCAGATGCTCGAACATATCCTCGCCCCACTCCTCAAAAGCGTGGAGCAGCACTTCGCTGTCCGAGGTAGTCGAGAACTTGTGTCCCGCGCCCTCTAGCTCCTTTTTCAGCTCCTGATAATTATATATTTCGCCGTTATAGGTGAGTACCAGATTACCGTCCTCGTTGCAGATCGGTTGATCGCCGTTTTCGAGGTCGATGATGGACAGTCTGCGGAAGCCCATCGCGATGTAGTCATCCATATACACGCCGTCCGAATCGGGACCGCGGTGGGTGATGACCTCGGTCATCTTTTTGATGACGTCTTCTCTCTGTTCCAGCTCACCCGTAAAGCCGCAAATACCGCACATATCGCAAAACTCCTTTCAAAGATTCTTGCTATATTGGTTCATCAATACTGACAATACGCATAATATCTCATTATTGCATATTATCGATTATATCATACCACATCTTGTGCCAAACTGCAAGAAAATATTGTTAAAC
>ONUI01000055.1 GCA_900320995.1 uncultured Eubacteriales bacterium | reverse complement strand
GTTGGTGCTGTCGCCGATCTGGGCGTCCGTGACGAACTCCAGCGCGTTGTTGACCCTGTCTTCATCGTGATCGATGCCGAGCACATCGTGTCCGAGCTGAGTGAGCTGGATCGCGATATTGCGCCCGAATCTTCCGAGTCCGATCAATAAAATAGATTTCATGTTAATCTCCTTGTAACGTTTCTATTATCCTACCGTGATCGATTCTTTCGGCAGCTTGGTCAGCTTCATGGTCGAGCCGGACAGCGCCGCGTAGATGATGGTCAAGCCGCCGACTCTGCCGAGGAACATCAACAGGATGAGGATCACCTGTGAGATCACGCCGAGTCCCGGGGTGATGCCGAGCGTCAGTCCGACGGTGCCGACCGCCGACGCGGTCTCAAAGATACACACGCCGAACGGCAGATCCTCGACCATTGAGATCACCGCCGCGCTGAAAAAGCAAAGCGTGAAGTACATCAGAAAAAGTGTGGTAGCCGTTTTGACGGTGCCCGACTCGATCCTTCTGCCGAAGCATTCGGGATCCTCTTTTCTTTTGAAAGAAGCGATCGCGTTTTTGAACAGCACAGCGATGGTGACGGTTTTCATACCGCCCGCCGTGGATCCGGGAGAACCGCCGATCAGCATCAGAATGATCATCACAGCCAAGCCGAATTTGGACATCGAGTTGAGATCGAGAGTATTGAAGCCCGCGGTTCTGGGTGTGACCGCCTGAAACAGCGATCCGAATATCCTTTGAGCGATCGGCAGCTGAGCGAAATCATGGAAGAAATAGAGCAGCGCCGGGATCGTGATCAAAATCGCGGAGGTCACGATGACGATCTTGCTCTGCAGCCGATAGCGCTTGAAGCGGAATTTATTGGTGAAGAAATCTCTCCATGTCATGAAGCCGATACCGCCGATGATGATCAACAGCATGATGACGATATTGACGACGGGATGATCGGAAAGAGCAGTCAGCGACGCGAATTTCCGATCCGGCGTGCCCATCAGGTCAAAGCCCGCGTTGCAAAAAGCGGATACGGAATGGAAGATCGCCATCCATACGCCCCTCGCGCCGTGGCTTTGCACGAACACCGGCATCATGATGACAGCGCCCGTCACCTCGATGATCGCGGTGCCCTTGACGACGAACTTGGTCAATCGGACGATACCGCCCAGACTGGGAGCGGAGATCGCGTTCTGCATGGTGTTGCGCTGACTGAACGAGAACCGCTTGCCGGACAGCAGGACAAAGGACGCCGCCATCGTGATGACGCCCAGTCCCCCGACCTGGATCAGAGCCAGGATGATGATCTGCCCGAACAGCGACCAGTGGGTCGCGGTGTCCTGCACGATCAGTCCCGTCACACAGACCGCCGAGGTAGAGGTGAACAGTGTCTGATTGAACGGTGTGACGACTCCGGCCCGTGTGGAGATGGGGAGCATCAACAGCAGCGCTCCCAAAAGGATCACCCCGACAAAGCCGAGGATGATGATCTGAAACGACGAAAGCCGCTTTTTCTTTTTGATTGGTCTGGTCATACACCCTCCTGTGTATTTTCTTCGGAATAATACCCATATGTATCTACATTCTACATCAACAGACACAGAAATTCAATAACATAATAGAAAAATAAGCGCAAAAATATGCCGTATCAAGCGATCATTCTCCCTGCGCCGTCAGAGCGGCTGACCGCGAAAGCGCAAGCCGTACAAATTGCCTAAAAATCAAAAGCGGAAAAATCTCTTTTTCTTCTTTATTTTTTTCCTATTATATGGTATACTGAACGTTATAATGGGGTGATATAGGATATTGCGTCCGACGTCACCGCCGTATCACCGAATAGAAAGGAATTGATATTATGGGTTTATTCAAGGCGCTGTTCGGCGACTACTCGTCGCGCGAATTAAAGCGCATCAAACCGATTTGCGATAAGGTCCTCGCGCTGGAGGACAAATACGCCGCGATGTCCGAGAGCGAGCTGAAATCTCAGACCGCGATCCTCAAAGAACGTCTCCAAAACGGCGAGACCACCGACGACATCCTTCCCGACGCGTTCGCGGTATGCCGTGAGGCTTCATGGAGAGTGCTGGGCATGAAGCACTTCCCCGTGCAGATCATCGGCGGCATCGTCCTGCATCAGGGACGTATCGCCGAGATGAAGACCGGTGAAGGTAAAACGCTGGTCGCTACCCTGCCCGCCTACCTCAACGGTCTGACCGGTAAGGGCGTGCACATCGTCACCGTCAACGACTATCTGGCTAAGCGTGACTCCGAATGGATGGGTAAGCTCTATCGCTGGTTAGGGTTATCCGTCGGTCTGATCATCCACGACATCCCCGCGCAGGATCGCAAGGAGATGTACAACGCCGACATCACCTACGGCACGAACAACGAGCTGGGCTTCGACTATCTGCGCGACAACATGGTCGTGTACAAGGAGCAGAAGGTACAGCGCGAGCACGCGTTCGCCATCGTCGACGAGGTCGACTCGATCCTGATCGATGAGGCGCGTACCCCGCTGATCATCTCCGGTAAGGGCGACAAGGCGTCCGACCTGTATGAGCGCGCCGATCAGCTCGCCCGCACCATGAAGAAATATGTCTTTACCGAGACCGACGCCAAGGAGGATCTCGAGGAATTCTATCTGGAGAACAAGATCGACTACATCGTCGATGAAAAGGCGCATACCGCTACCCTGACTCAGGTCGGCGTGAAGAAGGCGGAGGCGTTCTTCAATCTGGAGAACCTCTCCGACCCCGACAACGTCACCATCCAGCACCATGTCAATCAGGCGATCAAGGCGCACGGCTGTATGAAGAACGAGGTCAACTACGTCGTCAAGGACGGCGAGGTCATCATCGTCGACGAGTTCACCGGCCGTCTGATGTACGGCAGACGCTATAACGAGGGTCTGCATCAGGCGATCGAGGCAAAAGAGGGCGTCAAGGTCGAGAGTGAATCCAAGACCCTCGCCACCATCACCTTCCAGAACTTCTTCCGTCTGTACGGCAAGCTGTCCGGTATGACCGGTACCGCCAAGACCGAGGAAGAGGAGTTTCAGGAAATCTACAAGCTCGACGTCGTCGAGATCCCGACCAACAAGGACGTCATCCGTCAGGATCAGCACGACGCGATCTACCGCACCGAGAACGGCAAGTTCATGGCGATCATCGAAGAGATCAAGGAAGCCAACGAAGTCGGTCAGCCGGTACTGGTAGGTACCATCTCCATCGAGAAGAGTGAACAGCTCTCAAAGCTCCTCAAGAAAACCGGCATCAAGCATAACGTACTCAACGCGAAGCACCATGAGAAAGAGGCGGAGATCGTCGCGCAGGCAGGTAAGTTCGGCGCGGTCACCATCGCCACCAACATGGCGGGACGCGGTACCGATATCGTGCTGGGCGGTAACGCCGAATACATGGCGAAGGCTCAGCTGAGAAAGGACGGCTATGACGACGACGTCATCGCCGAGGCGACCGGCTTTGCCGATACCGACGACGAGGTCATCAAGGAAGCGCGTCAGAAGTATCAGGAATACTACGACAGCCATAAAGAAGAGATCAACGCCGAGGCGGACAAGGTACGCGCCGCGGGCGGCTTATACATCATCGGTACCGAGCGCCATGAGAGCCGCCGTATCGACAACCAGCTGCGCGGACGTTCCGGCCGTCAGGGCGACCCCGGTAAGAGCAAGTTCTTCCTCTCCTGTGAGGACGACCTCATGCGTATCTTCGGCGGTGAGCGGATGGCGATGATCCTCGACCGCATGAACATCGAGGAGGATCAGCCGATCGAGAGCAAGATGCTCACCAACATCGTGGAAAGCTCCCAGCAAAAGGTCGAGAGCCGCAACTTCGCGATCCGTAAATCCGTCCTTGACTATGATGACGTCATGAACCGTCAGCGTGAGATCATCTACGGTCAGCGCAATCAGGTGCTCGACGGCGAGGATGTGCACGACACCGTCGTGAAGATGGTCAACGAGACCATCGAGAACAATGTCAGCATGTTCTGCGCCGACGAGATGGATCATGAAAACTGGAACCTGCCGGGTCTGAACGAGCTGTACCGCGGCTGGCTGATCGACGAGGACAACAAGTTCAGCTTCACCAAGGATGAGCTCGAGAGAACCGATAAGGAATATCTCATCAAGGTATTGCAGGAAAGAGCCGCCAAGCTCTATCAGGAGAATGAGGAGCTGGTGGGTTCGGAGACCATGCGCGAGATGGAGCGCATCTATCTCCTCAAGAGCGTCGACACCTACTGGATGGATCACATCGACAACATGGATCAATTAAAGCAGGGTATCCGCCTGCGCGCCTACGGTCAGCGCGATCCGGTCGTCGAGTACCGTATCGAGGGCTTCGATATGTTCGACGAGATGATCGAGGCGATCCGTCAGGAGACCGCCAAGCTGATTCTCGTCGCGCCCAAGCGTGTGTATGAGATCCAGAAGAAGCGCGAGGAGCTCGAAGCCAAGCGCAGAGAAATGGAAGAAAAGGCGGCGGCAGCCCATCAGGTCGTGCTTAAAACCGAAGAGGACAGAAAGCCCAAGCCCTCGGCGGTCGAGCTGGGACTCAAGCGTGAGCAAGTGGCGAAGCCCACTGAGTTCTCCGGTGACGGCACCGTATCCGGCAACAAAACCGTCGTCAAGAAAAAGAACAAAAAGCCCGGCCCCAACGACCCCTGCTGGTGCGGCTCGGGCAAGAAATACAAAAAATGTCATAAACCGATTGATGAGGGATACAAGAGTGAGTAAGGTAAGAACAAGATTCGCGCCCAGTCCGACAGGCTTCATGCACGTCGGCAACCTGAGAACGGCGCTGTATGAATATCTGGTCGCCAAAAGTCAGGGCGGCGCCTTTGTCCTGCGTATCGAGGACACCGATCAGGAACGCTATGTCGAGGGCGCGGTGGATGTGATCTATCATACGCTCAAGGTCGCGGGCTTACAGCATGACGAAGGCCCCGACATAGGCGGCGACTACGGCCCCTATGTCCAGAGTGAGCGCAAGGATATGTACCTGCCCTATGCCGAACAGCTGATCAAAGAGGGCAAGGCGTATCGCTGCTTCTGCACCAAGGAGCGTTTGGAAAAGCTCCAGAACGAGACCGTCGGCGGCGGCTATGACCGTCACTGCAGGGATTTATCCGAGGCTGAAATACAAGAAAAAATGGACGCGCGCGTCCCCTATGTCATCCGACAGAAGATGCCGATCGAGGGCTCCACCACCTTTACGGACGCGGTGTTCGGCGAGATCACCGTGGACAACAGCGAATTACAGGATCAGATCCTGATCAAGCAGGACGGCTACCCGACCTACAACTTCGCGAACGTCATTGACGACCACACCATGGGCATCACCCATGTCGTGCGCGGCTCGGAGTATCTGAGCTCCACGCCCAAATATAACCTGCTGTATGAGGCGTTCGGCTGGGAGATCCCGACCTACATCCATCTGCCGCTGATCAACGGCAAAAACGAGGACGGCTCCGTCTCGAAGCTCAGCAAGCGCCACGGCTCCACGGGCTTTGAGGATCTGATCAAAGAGGGCTACCTGCCCGAGGCGATCATCAACTACATCGCCCTGCTCGGCTGGTGCCCGAAGGATAATCAGGAGATTTTTACTCTGGAAGAGCTGACAAAGGCGTTCGATATCAGCGGGATCAGCAAGAGCCCCGCGGTGTTCGACTACGACAAGCTCGAGTGGTTCAACGGCGAGTATATCAAGGCGATGACCGACGAGCAACTCGTTGCCGTTTTTACACCGTACTTCAAACAAGTGTTGGGAGATAAAGAACTCGACTATCACAAACTGGCAGCGATCTTGCAGCAGCGCACCACCAAGCTGACCGACATCCCCGAGAAGATCGACTTCTTCGCGGCGCTGCCCGACTACGACAAGGAACTCTTTGTCAACAAAAAGAGCAAGACCAATCTTGAGAACGCACCCGTGATGCTCAAGGCGGTATATGACGAATTATCCGCGTTGGAGAGTTGGGATCACGATTCCATCCACGACGCGCTGATCGGTCTGGCGCAAAAGCTCGAGGTCAAGAACGGCACGGTCATGTGGCCGGCGCGTATCGCCGTGGCGGGCAAGACAATTACCCCCGGCGGCGCGATCGAGATCCTCGACATTCTGGGCAAAGACGAGAGCCTGAGAAGAATGGAGCTCGGACTGGAGAAATTACAGTAATGTGAAAATGGCCCCCTTTCCTAAGGGGGCTGTCACCAAGCGGACACGCGTGTCAGCGACGGTGACTGGGGGTTGCAACCCTCCGAGTCGGAACAAGTTCCGACCCACCTCCCTTAGAAAAGGGAGGCTTTCATAATCCATAAAACGAGGAATGTATATGACAGAAGATAAGAAAATCGTGGATAATACCGAGGAGATGTCCTCGAACTTTATCCACACCATCATCGAAAAGGACACCGCCGAGGGCGGCGACTACGCTGGGATGAAGGTGCACACGCGCTTTCCTCCCGAGCCGAACGGCTATCTGCATATCGGTCACGCCAAGGCGATCTGCATCAACTTCGGCACGGCGCTGAAGTTCGACGGCGTCTGTAACCTGCGTATGGACGACACCAACCCCACCAAGGAGGATGTGGAGTTCGTTGACGCGATCAAAGAAGATATCCACTGGCTGGGCTTCGACTGGGAGGATCGCTTCTACTATGCCTCCGAATACTTTGACAAGATGTATGAGGCGGCAGTCGAGCTGATCAAGAAGGGGCTCGCCTACATCTGCGAGCTGACGCCCGAGCAAATGCGCGAATACCGCGGCGACCTTTCCACTCCCGCCAAGTCCCCCTACCGTGACCGTCCGATCGAAGAGAGCTTAGCACTTTTTGAAAAGATGAAGGACGGTGAGGTCGAGGACGGTAAGATGACCCTGCGCGCCAAGATCGACCTTGCGTCGGGCAACTTCAACATGCGCGATCCGGTCATCTACCGCATCAACCGCCTGCACCATCACCGCACCGGCGACAAGTGGTGCATCTACCCGATGTACGACTTCGCGCACCCGATCGAGGACGCGATGGAGCACATCACCCACAGCCTGTGCAGTCTCGAGTTCGAGGATCACAGACCGCTGTACAACTGGGTGCGCGACAACGTCACCCTGCCCTCTAAGCCCCGCCAGATCGAGTTCGCGCGGCTGGGCATCAACCACACGGTCATGTCGAAGCGCAAATTAAGAGCGCTGGTGGAAGAAGGATACGTCAGCGGATGGGATGATCCGCGTATGCCTACCCTGTGCGGTCTGCGCAGACGCGGCTACACGCCTAAGTCGATCCGCAATTTCTGCGACCGCATCGGCGTGAGCAAGGTCAACTCCACCGTCGAATACGACTTCCTCGAGCACTGTCTCAGAGAAGATCTGAACCTGAGCGCACAGCGCGTGATGGTTGTGCTCGACCCCGTCAAGCTCGTCATCACCAACTACCCCGAGGGTCAGACCGAGACCTTCCACGTGGAGAACAACCCCAACAATGAGGCTGACGGCACCAGAGAAGTCACGTTCAGCAGAGAGTGCTGGATCGAGCGCGGCGACTTTATGGAGGAGCCGATCAAAAAATACCAGCGTCTGTATCCGGGCAACGAGGTGCGCCTCAAGAGCGCGTATATCGTCAAGTGTACCGGATGTAAGAAGGACGAGGACGGCAACGTTGTCGAGGTCTATGCCGAGTACGATCCCGCAACCCGCGGCGGCAATACGCCCGACGGCAGAAAGGTGCGCGGCACCATCCACTGGGTGGACGCCGAGAATGCGCTCGACGCGACCTGCAACCTGTACGACAACCTGTTCACCGAGGCTGATCCCGAGGCGGACGGCAAAAACTTCCTCGATTGCATCAATCCCGATTCTCTCAAGATCGTCGAGGGCTGTAAGGCTGAGAAGGCGATCGCCGACTTTGAAGCGCCCGCCTACTTCCAGTTCATGCGCACAGGCTACTTCTGCATCGACCCCGACAGCAGTAAGGAGAAGATGATCTTTAACCGAAGCGTCAGCTTGAAGGATGGGTTTAAGAAAAGGTGAACGGTTAACAGTTAACGGTGAAGGGAGGGCTTCGCCCTCACCCTTTTGTAGTTGAAAATTGAAAGTGTAAAGTGGAAAATTGAATAAAAAAACAGCGCTCATGACTTTTGATAAAGCCATGAGCGTTTTTTGTAGGGGGAGGGGCTTGCTCCTCCCGAAAGCGTTGGTTTTTATGTTATTTAAAGGCGAAGCAAATAAAGCGTTTGCGTAGGGACGAGCATTGCTCGTCCGGCACCGCAGGTGCTTTTCATCCCTATCTACGGTTTGCGCTGTCATACATGCCCGTCATAATGCGGATGGGGACACACGTGTCCAATAACCATAGCGTAGCGTTACGGAAACAGGTTTTTGCCTCGCGTTTGGTTGAGATATATTGGATAGGTCACGGGAGGAGTCTCCCCGCTGGGGAGGTGCCTGAAGGGCAGAGGGGTGCCGTCTGCGGCTGAGCAACAAGCCCCTCCCCTACAAACAAGCGGAAATGCTTTCTAACTAACCAGAGCTCCGATTGCCGCGTTGACGACAGGGGTGGCGGCTTGGATGCCGTAGCCGGCTTCTGTCACGACCGCCGCGAAGGCGTAGGGGTGATTCGAATCATCGATGAAGCCGACGAACCACGCGGTCGACTCCTTGCCCTGACCTACCTCGGCGGTACCGGTCTTGGCGCAGAATTTGAGACCCGCGATGCTGACGCCGCGCGCTGAGTAGCCGTCGGCGGAGGCGGTCATCAGCTCCTTGACC
>ONUI01000094.1 GCA_900320995.1 uncultured Eubacteriales bacterium | reverse complement strand
CGCGATGGGCACGAACATGAACCCCGGCACCAAATTGGATTATTACCAGATCCAGTACGGGATGAACTGGGTCACCGACCCCGCGTCCGTCAACTACAACCGTTTGGTCGACGCGTCCTCGCCGGTGGATTACACCTCCTGCCAGCAGTTGTACGAGTATACCAAGTCCTATCCTTACGCGGTCGTATTCGATTATAACCGCGATCCCGTGGACACCACCAAGGGCTGCGCGCGTTTCCTGCACGTTGCCTCCGAGCCGACCTACGGCGGCGTCGGTATCTCTGAAAACGCGCTGGGTATCGTCCTCGGATGGCTCAACCCCGCGGCGACCCCCACGATCACCATCTTTTGATGAATCGCCTAAAGGCTCCCTTTGGGAAAGGAGATTCCCCTGCTAGGGGAAATGTCCGCAACGCGGACAAAAGGGTCTGCTGCCTCCGCTAGGAGGGCTCAAACCGATAAAAATACTGAGGGATTGCATTAATTGATCGAGCGTCAGTAAGATACATTATTGCAAGAATTCGGCGATAGTGCCGACGACGCGGCGATCTCAACATCTGATAACAACAAAGCCCTTCCGCTCGGAAGGGCTTTTATCATTGTCATTATGAGCCGCCGACAGGTGTGCGGTCATGATTCTTTTCGCACGGAGCGCTTCAACAGCTCCTGCGGCAGCTGCGCGATGATGATCGCCGCGAGCATGATCCCGCAGCCGATCCATTCGTTGGGCTTCGGGACGGCGTGCAGGAAAATCACGCCGCCGATCACGGCGAATACGCTTTCCATGCTCATCAATATGGACGCGAGCGACGGATTGGAGGCGTACTGCTGACCGATGATCTGCAGGGTATAGCCGACGCCGCTTGAGCAGATCGAGAGGTACAGCAGCGGCGCCCATCCGGCAAGGATCGCCGAGATATCGGGCTTTTCAAAGATCAGCATGAGGATCGCGGACAAAATACCCGTGACCAAAAACTGGAGCGAGCTGAGCTTTACGCCGTCCACCTCGCCGATGTAGCGGTCAACACATAAGATCTGCACAGCGAACGCCATTCCGCAGATCAGCACGACGACATCGCCTATGTACAGCGCCCCGAAGCCGTCGTACAGACATAAAAAGTACAGTCCGATGACCGCGAGGACGACCGCGATCCCGACGAACAGCCCCGGCTTTTTGTGCAGGAACAGTCCGAACAACGGGACAAAGATGATGTACAGCGCGGTCAAAAAGCCGCTGTGCGCCGAAGCAGGCGCTCCCGCCGGATACAGCGCGATGCCGAACTGCTGCAGGTTGACCGAGACGCACAGCATCACGCCGCAGATCACACCCGCCTTGATGAGTTTTTTGCGGTCGGCGGGATTCTCTTCGCACAGCGGTTTTCCCTTGATATGTCTTGTCACCGCCGCGACGGGGATCAGCGCCGCCGACGCGATCAGCGAGCGTATCGCGTTCACGGTGAACGGCGGTACGGTGTCGCTGAGCTTTTCCTGCGCGACGAACGCGAAGCCCCATATGATCGCCGCCGTCAGCAGCAGAGCCGACGACAGCACTTGATGATTTTTCATATTACCCTCTGTTGTTCCATCCAAGGGCATTTTACGCCACTTTGATTCGGAAAAATGCTTTGTTTTTCGTTTCATATGATACAAGAATCGGGGAATGATGTCAAGGAACGGCGCTTTTATCCGCAAACCGGCGGATGACATAAAAATGCACAAAAAAGTGTTATAATTCTATATTATCACTATAGAAAAGAAAAAAAGTAGTATGATATCCAACGATAACTTTTAAGTCGGTACAGAGATGCCGACAAGGTTGGTTTTGATATCCCAGCATAGCTATGCCTTGTCCGCGTCCGGATGAGGCATTATTCTTTTTGACTGATGAACATTAAAGAATGAATCATAGCGGAGGGGCTTTGCCCGCACCCAATTAATGTATCGACTGCAAAAACCCTATCATTAACAACGAGGTATTTATGGAATATAAGGCTGAATTGATGTCGGGAGAGGACATCGACAGAGCGCTCAAGCGGATTGCGCATCAAATCATTGAAAAGAATCGCGGACTGGATAACGTCTGCCTGATCGGTATCCGCACCCGCGGCGTACCGCTGGCACAGCGCCTGCAGCGCCATATCGCCTCCATCGAGGGCGTGAGCGTTCCGGTGGGCGAGTTGGATATCACGCTCTATCGCGACGATCTGTCCCGCGTCGGCGAGATGCCCGAGGTTAAGGGCAGCAATATCGACTTCAGCGTGGAGGATAAGATCGTGGTACTGGTGGATGACGTCATCTACACCTCCCGTACCGCACGCGCCGCGCTTGAGGCGGTGATCAAGCTTGGCAGACCGTCCAAGGTCCAGCTGTGTGTGCTGCTCGACAGAGGCCATACCGAGCTGCCGATCCGCCCGAACTACGTCGGCAAAAACATCCCCACCTCGCTCGATGAGGTGGTCGCGGTGCGACTGCGGGAAACAGACGGAGAGAACGCGGTGAAACTGTATAGCAAATAAGCCTTTTTGTAGGGACGATCATCGATCGTCCGCGGACGGGCATTGCCCGTCCCTACTAAAATATATTTCAAGGGGGAAATCCAAAATGAAAATGATCTACAACGTAAAGGATAAGCCCAAATTCGGTCAGCTTATCGTTTTTGCGTTCCAGCAGCTGTTGGCGATCATGGCGGCGACCATCGCTGTCCCGATGATCGTCGGCAACGGAATGAGCACCTCCGCGGCACTGTTCGGCGCGGGTATCGGTACGCTGGTCTATGTCCTGTTCACTAAGGCAAAGAGCCCTGTCTTCCTCGGCTCCTCGTTCGCCTTCCTCGGCGCGATGTTCGCGGCGTTCAGCGGCGCGGCAAGCGCGGCGCTGGGCTATGTCGGTCTGATCATCGGTGCGGCGCTCGCGGGACTTGTCTATGTCGTGATCGCGCTGATCATCAAATTTGCCGGTGTCAAGTGGATCAACAAGATTATGCCCGCTGTTGTTATCGGCCCGATCGTCGCGATCATCGGTCTTTCGCTTGCCGGTAACGCGATCGGCGATCTGAGCAAGGTGAATTATACCGCTCCTGTCGATATGGCACAGGTGCAGGCGGTCGAGGTGGGCACCATCAATGAGGACGGCACGATCGCCTCTTCTTACGTCGCTGTCAACGATGACGGTACTGTCAACGAGAGCATCACGCTGACTCCGGATGAGAACGGCAATCTGACCGCTGCCACCCAGCCCGGCTCTCCTTATGTCGCGATCATCTGCGGTCTGGTGACCCTGGCTGTCGTCATGCTGTGTTCTGTATACGGCAAGAAGATGGCGCGGCTGATACCGTTCATCATCGGTATTTTGGCGGGCTATCTGGTGGCGACGATCTTCTACTTTATCGGTAAGGCTACCGGCAACGCGGCGCTGATGGTCATCGACTATTCCGCGCTGATCAACAACTTTAAGGTGATCGGCGTGTCCAGCTTTATCGCGGTGCCCGACTTCTCCTTCATCAAGGCGTTCGGCGCATTCGGCGAGGTCAACGGCGCATATATCGGCACCATCGCCGCGGCGTATGTCCCGGTCGCGTTCGTTGTGTTCGCGGAGCATATCGCAGACCATAAAAACCTCAGCTCCATCATCGAGCATGATCTGTTAGAGGATCCGGGTCTGAGCAGGACCCTGCTGGGCGACGGTATCGGCTCCATGGTAGGCGCGTTCTTCGGCGGCTGCCCCAACACCACCTACGGTGAGTCCATCGGCTGTGTCGCGATCACCAAGAACGCTTCCGTCAGCACGATCATCGTGACCGCGTGCGAGGCGATCATCATCTCCTTCATCGCTCCGTTCGTCGCTTTCCTGAGCACCATCCCGAGCTGCGTCATGGGCGGCGTATGTATCGCGCTGTACGGCTTTATCGCTGTTTCCGGTCTGAAGATGCTCCAGAAGGTCGATCTGGACGATAACCGCAACCTGTTCACCGCTTCCGTGATCCTGATCACCGGTGTGGGCGGATTCATCCTGACCTTCGGCACCATCACCGTCACCACCGTAGCATGCGCGCTGATCCTCGGTATCCTGACCAACTTCATGCTGAGCAAAAAGAAGAAAGCAGAATAATCATCGTTCATCCGAGGCCGTCGCTTGACGGCCTCTTTTTTTGTGATCAGTGGTTAGTGATCAGTGCTTAGTGATTAGTTGATGGGTCAAATATCCCGCGGCTTTTGTCAAAGATGATAGATAAATGGATTTGACAACAGAGAAAGATAGGGGTATAATAATATACTGATTTAATATGGGGGAGTGAATCCTTACTATGTTCCTTCCCGAATGGAGTTATTATGAAAAAAATCAAAAAACCTCAGTGGATCGCGCTGCTTTGCGTTTGTATCCTTGTTATAAATTGCGCGGCGATTTTTCTGATCCGCTATTTCAATCAACCGGACATCAACGGCGAGGTGCTTCCGACGGTTGCCACCCGCGATGAAACGACTGCCTCGACGCAGCGACCCACGGCGGAGCCTACGGAGTCAGAAGTTTATACAGGCGCGACAGAGGCGTGGGGTCATCAGCCCGCCGTGTTGAATGACTACCAGCCCAGCTTTGATGAGCTGATGGAGATCAATCCCGACGTCTACGCGTGGATCTATATCCCAAACACCGCCGTGGATTACCCTGTTGCCCGCAGTACCTCCGACGGCGACGACAGCTTTTATCTGGAGCACAATGTTTATCGCCAGTATCAGTTCTCGGGCACGATCTACTCCGAGATCAAGAACAGTCCCGATATGCACGACAGAGTTACCGTGATGTATGGGCATAATATGCTCAACGGCACGATGTTTGCTACGCTGCACAATTTCGGGAACAAGGAGTTCTTTGACCAGAATAATACTGCTTTTGTCCTGACAAAGGACAAGGTGTTCACCTATCTGATCTATTCCGCTTATACCTACGATGACAGACACATCCTGAACACGAACAACTTCGCGAATGACGTAGTATTCCAAAGCTATCTGGATGAAACGCTGGATCCTCATGCTATCGACGCGAATGTGCGCGAGGGCGTCACTCTCACGACCGATAACAAGATCCTGACGTTGAGCACATGTACAAGCGGTCCGTCGGATACACGATATCTGGTACAGGGGGTGCTGGTGGATGAAGCAACAAGACAACATGACTGATCAGCCCCGTCGTTATCGGGCACAGGTGAAGCGCGCCGCAAAGGTCAAAAGGGATGAGCTCCCATACCAAGAGCCCACAGCGCCGCAGAAGGAGATCCCCAAGGCGGAGGCGGAGCCTGTGACGGCAAAGCCGGATGAGAACGAGATCGAACTGGCGTCCGATACCCGCAGCGGTGAGTACGTCGACAAGACCGTGATCCTTCCGAACGAATCCTTCGACTATGTCGTTCCGAAGGAAACGTTCAAGCAGCACAACAGCCGCAGGCATGTTTCCACCCATTCGGGCAACACCAAGACCGCCTCCGCGGAGGAACAGGCGCAGGCGGACGAGGGATACATCTTCGTTAAAAGGAAGAAAGGCAAAAAGCATAAAAAAAGACATCGCCACCATCATCATAAGTTCAAGCATCTCGCAACTTGGAAAAAGGTTGTGATCATAGCCGTCTCGGCGATCTTGGCGCTGATGATCGCCTTTGCGGGCACCTTTTTGATCCTCAGAGAGATCGGTCGACGCGGTATGCACGATTATGACGGCTTTGAGGTCACAACGCCCGCCGCCGATGAAAAGGGCAATCAGGTCGTCAAGGCGGATAACAGCGGCCGTGTGATCACCTATAACGGCGTGTCCTACCAGCTGAACGAAAATCTCATCAATATCGTCTTTATCGGTGTGGATGAAGGAATATCGGGCGATAATACCGCGTTGGAGATGTCCGACGCCATCTATACCATGGCGATCGATACCGAGACCGGCGCCATGAAGATACTGGGCGTATCGCGCGATACGATGGCGGATGTGGATCTGTATTCCGATCAGGGCGATTT
>ONUI01000059.1 GCA_900320995.1 uncultured Eubacteriales bacterium | reverse complement strand
TCATAATCTGACTCTCCTTATAGTAAGAATTAGTACATAAATATACAACTCTATAATAACAGACCTTTTTGACAATTTCAAGTAAAAACGGAAATTAAATTCCAAATATTTAGTGCAGTTTTTATAAAAATTGCCTATTCGGTTGTCATTATAGACAATGAATCTCAAATTATTTATTTAGGATGTACAAATCAAGCGTTGTTTTTCGGACACGGAAGATGAAAATGAAGCATCCGGCAAGAGCCGTTCGATGAGGGAGAGAGGAGAGGATCGACGAGGGGGGAAACGGCGTGATCCCGAACGGAAAAAGTTTTTTATCGGACATGGTATAATATTAGTATTATGCCCTGAACCCGTTTTGCGGTTCATCCCTTTTTTATTAGACTCTCTTAGAGAGCCGTTATATATAGATATTTTACCCTATTACCATTTTACCCGCGTTATGTTACCCGCGTTATGCTTTGACATATATTTCATATTATTATAAGTGACATTATATTAAAAGTGACATTTGCGGAAAACCTGTTTATCTGTCTTTGACAGTGGTGATACAAAACTGAATATCTGAGTAACGGCACCGTGAGTTGAGTTTGATTAGGAAGAATCAAATCAAGGAGGTGTCATGTATGACTGTTTTAGGCATCATCCTCATAGTGGTCGCCCTGATCCTCGGTCTCGGTATCGGCGTCGCCATCGGCAACGCGTACCGAAAGAAGGTCGCGGAGGCGGAGATCGGCAGCGCTGAGCAGGAAGCGAAGCGCATCGTAACCGAAGCTATGAAGACTGCCGAAGCAAAGAAAAAGGAAGCTGTCCTTGAAGGTAAGGATGAGATCCATCGCCTCAGAAATGAGAACGATAAGGAGATCGCCGACCGACGCAAGGAGGTACAGCGCCAGGAGCGCCGTATCCAGCAAAAGGAAGAGACTCTTGACCGAAAGATCGACAATGTCGAGAAAAAGGAAGAAAGAGCAAACAAAAAAATCAAAGAAGCCGAGGGTCGACTCGCCGAGGCGGAAACAATCAAGAAGAGTCAGTTTGAAATGCTCGAGAGGATCTCGGGCTACACCGTAGATCAGGCGAAGACCTATCTGCTCGATCAGCTCGAGGGTGAGCTGGGCAGAGAGAAATCGCTCAAGATCATGGAGTATGAGCAGCAGCTCAAGGATGAATCCGACAAGCGTGCCCGCAACATCATCTCCCTCGCGATCCAGCGCTGTGCTGCCGATCAGGTTGCGGAAGCTACCGTGTCGGTCGTCGCGCTGCCGAATGACGAGATGAAGGGTCGCATCATCGGTCGTGAAGGCCGCAACATCCGCGCCATCGAAACGATGACCGGCTGTGACCTGATCATCGACGATACGCCCGAGGCGATCACCATTTCCTGTTTTGAGCCGGTTCGCCGCGAGATCGCTCGCGTCGCGCTCGAAAAGCTCATCTCCGACGGCCGTATCCATCCCGCGAGAGTCGAGGAAATGGTCGAGAAGGCTCGCCGTGAGGTTGAGGCAAGCATCAAGCAGGCTGGTGAACGCGCGGTGCTCGACGCCGGCGTACACGGACTGCATCCCGAGCTCGTCAAGATCCTCGGTCGTCTGAAATACCGTACCAGCTACGGTCAGAATGTGTTGATGCATTCCCTCGAGGTTTGTTATATCTCCGGCATGATTGCCTCTGAGCTCGGTCTTGATCCGACCGTGAGTAAGAGAGCCGGTCTGCTGCATGATATCGGTAAGGCGCTCGATCATGAGATCGAAGGCAGCCACGTCGAGATCGGCGTCGATATCGCCCGTAAGTATAAGGAGAGCGACGCGGTCATCCACGCGATTCAGGCTCACCACGGCGATGTCGAGGCAAAGACGGTCGTCGCTTGTATCGTACAGGCGGCTGACGCGATCTCAGCGGCTCGTCCCGGCGCGCGCCGCGAGAATCTGGAGAATTACATCAAGCGTCTGCAGAAGCTCGAAGAGGTCGCGTCCTCCTTCAAGGGCGTCGAAACCTCTTACGCGATCCAGGCGGGTCGAGAGATCCGTATCATGGTCAAGCCCGAGCAGGTCAAGGATGACGCGATGCCCGCTCTTGCGAGAGATATCTGCAAGAAGATCGAAGATGAACTCGAATATCCGGGTCAGATCAAGGTCAACATCATCCGCGAATCCCGCGCTGTCGGCTACGCAAAATAGCAACGCGTTGCTTGTTCCGCCTTTTGTGAGGCTTCCGGTAACGGAACGACTTCAACGGCGGACAGAAAACTACATTAAACAGAAAAGCACTGCTTCGGCAGTGCTTTTTTTACTGAAACGAAGCTGTCATTGTTACAGCGTTTCATGACAGCTCCGGTTGAGATATTTGGTTCTATACACTTTATATTGTCGTTTTTGTGATCTCTGTGTCGTCATTGTGAAGGCTCGTCTGAATCTTTCCCGGAGCATAGCTCCATCAGCGGATATTCCTTTTGCATCATGACGCAGATATCGAAAGCGGGGTCGTCCTCATCGCAAATACATATCAGCCTCATTCCTTTGTGGTGCTGACAGATCCGCGCCGCCGATCGGATGCGCGCCTCCGCGTTCTCTGTACTGAGCTCCTTTAATACCAGCATCGTTTCGTGATCGCCGTGATAGCAATGATCGAGCAGTGATGTGATCAACGCGCAAATGCCGATGATCGCGAAAAAGATCAGAATGATCATACAAAGAATGTACATATGGTTTCACCTCGTTATATCATATCGGAATCGTCTGCTTTTGTGCATAGCGCGGCGTGATTTGCCGATAATAATCGTGTCGGATCGCCGACAAATATGAATGAGGTGAAAATAATGTTGAACGAAACACAAATGAACCATTGTATCCATTGCAGCGTCAAGGACTGCAAGTATCACTGCGGTGATGAGAACTACTGCTCGCTCGACAGTATCCAAGTCGCTTCTCATGAGAAGAACCCGACCGACGAGAAGTGCGTCGACTGCCGCTCCTTTGAGTGTAAGAGTAATCACTCCATGTTCTGATTCATCCCTTCGGGGATGATACATAGGTCAGTTGACAGTTTACAGTGGAAAGTTGACAGTGGTTAGTGATTAGTTTTTAGTGATTTGCTCCCGTTATGGGAGCTTTTTCACGTTTTGTCATCCTTTCGCATAGTATACAACGTATTCTGTGGTGAGGTGAGTGTATGAAGATCGCGGTATTCGGCGGCGATAAACGAATGTTGTTCGCGGCTAAGGCGTTTTACGATGACGGACACGAGGTGCTGTTGACGGGCTTTGATTCTCTTTTGAGCCTGTGCGGGATCCGTGTCTGCACGGTGCGGGAGGCGGCAACGGAATGTGATATTGCCGTACTGCCGGTGCGACCCGTAACAGACGGAAAGCTGTTTGCGCCGTTTGCAAAGCATCCGATCAGTATCGCGGGTACGATAGACAGAATAGGGCAGAAGCCTCTGTTCAGCGGCGGCGCTCTTTTGCTCAAGCCGTATGACGCGGGAGAGATCTATGATTATTCCGCCGACGAGATCTTCACCCTGCGCAATGCCGAGTTGACCGCCGAGGGAGCGGTCGGGCTGATCCTGAACGAGTATGAGGGCGCGGTATACGGCACCGAAATTCTGGTCACCGGCTACGGTCGGATCGGCAAGGTGCTGTCCGGCTATCTTCGGATGATGGGCGCAAAGGTGACGGTCGCGGCGCGTCATCAGTCCGATCGTGATATGATCGCATGCAGGGGGATGACCGCCGCGGATTATCCCGAGATCAACTGGCGGCGTTATCAGGTGATCGTCAACACTGTGCCCGCCGAGGTGATCGACAGGGACGCGGTCGCTCAAATGCGGGAGGATGTATTCATCATCGATCTCGCCTCCGTGCCGGGCGGCGTTGATGTCAGCGCGGCAAAGGACAGGGAGCTTACCTGTATCCACGCGCTGGCGTTACCGGGCAAAACGGCGCCTCTCACCGCGGGAATCATCATCAAAGATACCATTATGAATATACTCAAACGAGAGGAGCTTCTCGGATAAAGGAGGAAAACGGTGGAAAAGATCAAACTGGGCTATGCTTTGACCGGCTCCTTTTGCACCTTGGATAAAAGCATCAAAGAAATGGCGCGGCTCGTATCACAGGAGTATGACGTCCTGCCGATCATGTCGGAAAACGCCTATACGGTTTCTACACGCTTCGGTAAAGCGCATGACATCGTGACGCGGATCGAAAATATCACGCAAAAGAGCGTGATCCATACCGTCAGCGGCGCCGAGCCGATCGGACCGCGCGGGATGTGCGATATCCTGCTGGTCGCGCCGTGTACCGGCAACACGCTGTCAAAGATCGCGCTGGGCATCACCGACACGCCTGTCACTATGGCGGTCAAATCTCAGCTGAGGATCGGCGCTCCGGTGGTGCTGTGTGTCGCGAGCAACGACGCTCTCGGCGCGTCGGCGGAGAACGTCGGCAGATTGCTCAATCGCAAAAACGTGTACTTTGTACCGTTCTCACAGGACGATCCGTTCAAAAAACCGAATTCGCTGGTAGCGCACTTCGATCTGATCCCACAGAGCCTTGAAAAAGCGCTCAAAGGACAGCAGCTCCAACCGATATTCGCGTCATAACTGCCGCTTTGAAGTTCATGCCAATATGGGTAAGAGCTGCGGCGATCTCTAATCAATCAAGATACGGGGCAGAGAAGGTGAAACTTTTCTGCCCTTTTTTATTGAAATGCGGGAACATTTATGGTAGAATTACAAATTAGAGAATTATTTGGATAATTCTGATTATGAATTATCATCATCAAGTAGGAGAAAACCATGAAGTATTGTAAAACCTGTAAACAGCTGTGCTTTGGTGAAGCGTTGCCGTTTGACGGCTGTAAGCATAAGCTCAGGGAGATCGAGGACATCAACGAGCCCGTCCGTCTGTGTGTCGCGGGCGGTACGGAACGCGCGATGCTGACCGGTATGCTCAAGGACGCGAATATCCCCTATATGGAAGAGCCTGTTTATCCGCAGGGCGTCGCGAATGAGATCGTCACCGGTTATGACGTCAAGCTGTCTAATATCTCGATCGTGGTACCGTTTTCCGCGCTGCCCAAGGCGGTCGAGCTTCTCGGCGCCATTGAAACGCTGCCTCATGATCTTGAGCCGCATATGGATGAGATCACGGCGCGGATCGAACGACTCAAAGCGGATAGGGAAGAAGCCAAGTCCATGAGCCCCGCGATGCGCACCACTGTCAAGGTGCTTTCCGCGTTGGCGTTTTTGGCGCTGATCGCGCTGGCGGTATTCGGCGTCGACGCGATCACAGGCTGGATCAAGAGCTTGTTCTAAATCAGGCTCCTTTTGGGAAAAGGAGCTGTCGAGGCGATGAGCCGAGACTGAGGAATTGTATGAATGGAGCAGGTGATCAAACCTGCGACCAACTATATAAAATGTCTTTCGTTGTTGACGTTTTACACTATCACTTGGAGGTTAATGATATGAAAATCGATACTAAATGCGTACAGGCAGGCTATGAGCCGAAGAACGGTGAACCCCGCGTTCTCCCGATCGCTCAGAGCACGACCTTTGTTTATGACAGCGCCGAGACCATGGGTAAGCTGTTCGATCTCGAAGCGGAGGGCTGTTTCTACACCCGTCTGGCGAATCCCACACTCAACACCGTCGCGAGCAAGATTGCCGCGCTCGAAGGCGGCGTCGGCGCGATGCTGACTGCCTCCGGACAGGCGGCGTCCCTGATCAGCATCACCAATATCGCGAAGGCGGGCGATCATGTCATCGCGTCTGCCGCGATCTACGGCGGTACGTTCAATCTGTTCAACAAGACCCTGCGTGATCTCGGTATCGCGTTCGATTTTGTCAGCCCCGTGATCACTGCCGAAGAGCTTGACAAGATGTTTAAGCCCAACACCAAGGCGGTATTCATCGAGACCGTCACCAATCCTTCTCTGGATGTTGTCGATATCGAAATGTTCGCTAAGGTCGCTCACGCGCATCATGTCCCGCTGATCGTGGACAACACCTTCGCGACCCCGATCAACTGCCGTCCCTTTGAGTGGGGCGCCGATATCGTCGTACATTCTACCTCCAAGTACATGGACGGTCACGCTGTCGCGCTGGGCGGCGTCATCGTCGATTCCGGCAACTTCGACTGGACAAGCGGCGATTTCCCGATGCTCACTACGCCCGATGAGACCTATCACGGCGTTGTCTATACCGACCAGTTCGGCAAGGCGGCTTACATCACCAAGTGCTGTACCCACCTCATGCGTGACTTCGGCGCGCAGCAGTCGCCGCAGAACGCGTTCCTGCTCAACCTCGGTCTGGACACACTGGCGCTGAGAATGGCGCGCCATTGCTCCAACGCGCAGACCGCCGCCGAGTTCCTTGAGAACCATGACAAGGTCGAGTCCGTCAATTATCCGGGGCTGAGATCCAATCAGTATTACGACATCGCGAAGAAGTATATGCCCAACGGCTCCTGCGGCGTTATCTCTGTTTGCCTCAAGGGCGGCAAGGAGGGCGCTGTGCGCTTTATGGAAGGGCTCAAGCTCGCGAAGATCGTTATCCATGTCGCCGACGCCCGCACCTGTGTGCTCCATCCCGCGTCCACGACCCATCGTCAGCTCACCGATCAACAGCTGATCGAGGCCGGCATCGCGCCGAACATGGTGCGTTTGTCCGTCGGTATCGAGGATCCCGAGGATATCATCGCGGATCTCAAGCAGGCGTTGGAGCAGGTATAATATGTCGGACAGATTTACCTCCGCGATCATCGTTGCGGCGGGTGATAGCACCCGCATGGGCTTCAAAATGTCCAAGCAGCTGATCCCCCTCAACGGTCACGCGGCGATCGAATATACATTGAAGGCGTTTCAGGATTGCAACCTGATCGACGAGATCATCGTTGTGGCGCGATCCGCCGACATCGACAGCATCGCGCATATCGCCTTTAACTTCAAGAAGGTCAGCTCCGTCACCTCCGGCGGCGCGACCCGTACTTTGAGCGTCAAGCGCGGTATCCGCGCCGCGAATAAGCGCGTGACCCATTACGCGATCCATGACGGCGCGAGAGTATTGATCACGCCCGAGCAGATCGAAAAGGTGCTGAACGCGGCATTTGAATGTAACGCCGCGGCGCCCGGTACGCCTGTGACGGACACCGTCAAGATGATCGATGAAAACGGCGTGATCTTATCTACGCCCGACCGCTCCGCCATGTGGTCGGTACAGACGCCTCAGGTGTTTGAAAAAGAGCTTTACCGCCGCGCGATGGATCACGCGGAAGCAAATCAGCTCGCCGTCACGGATGACTGCTCAATGGTCGAAGCGATCGGCGAAAAGGTGCGTTTGATCCGCGGCGAGTACTCTAACATCAAGCTCACCACACCGGTGGATATCACGCTGGCGGAAGCGTTGCTGAAAAAGAGAAAATAATCATAGAAAGGGAGTCATTGTATGAGAATCGGACACGGATATGATGTGCATCGTTTTAAAAAGGGCAGAGATTTGATCCTCGGCGGCGTCGAGATTCCGTATGAGATGGGGCTGGACGGTCATTCCGACGCGGATGTACTGCTCCACGCCGTGATGGACGCGCTGTTGGGCGCGGCGGCACTCGGCGATATCGGCAAGCATTTTCCCGATACCGATCCGAAGTACAAGGACGCCGAGAGCACCAAGCTGCTCTGGGATGTGGTCGGTCTGATCGAGGAAAACGGCTTCAAGCCCCATAATATCGACTGCACCATTTGCGCCCAGGCGCCGAAGCTCGCGCCGTATATCGACGAGATGCGCTCCAATATCGCGGTAGCCTGCGGGTTGAAGAAGAGCGCCGTCAGCGTCAAGGCGACCACGGAAGAAGGCTTGGGCTTCACCGGCTCGATGCAGGGCATATCCGCGACAGCCGTTTGCTTATTGGATGAAGTATAATTGTCATTGCGGGGAACCGTGTTAAAACGGTTCCGTGGCAATCTCAACTCATTCAACGATAGAATATTATCATGATTCACACACCTCTCTCATAGACATAATGAGAGAGGTGCTTTTTATGAAGATGAAACATATAACTGCAATACTAATATCCGTCCTGCTGTTGATGATCCCGACATTCTCAGTCAGCGCACTGAGCGAGAGCGATATTGCGTCACCTGCGGCGGTATTGATGGACGCCAACTCGGGTAAAATTCTTTTTGAGAAAAATGCGCATGATCAGCGAGCCTGCGCGTCCATCACTAAGGTGATGACGTTGACACTCGTGATGGAGGCGATCGACAGCGGCAGGATCCATATGGATGACGTTGTGACGGCTTCCGCGCATGCCGCTTCGATGGGCGGCTCCGACATCTGGCTCGAGGAGGGCGAGCAGATGAGTGTGGATGATATGATCAAGGCGACCGCTGTCGCCTCCGCCAATGACGCGGCTGTCGCGCTGGCGGAATTCGTCTGCGGCAGTGAGGAGGATTTTGTCGCGGCAATGAATGACAAAGCCGCCGCGCTCGGGATGACCGATACCACCTTCAAGAACTGCAACGGTCTGGATGAGGAGGGTCACATCACCTCGGCGTATGACGTCGCTTTGATGTCGCGTGAGCTGATCAAGCACGAGAAGATCTATGACTATACCTCCATCTGGATCGACGAGCTGCGCGGGGGAGAGACCCAGATCGTCAACACCAATAAGCTGCTCAAAAGCTATGACGGTATCACGGGGCTGAAAACCGGTACGACCGGCGACGCGGGATCGTGTATCTCGGCGACGGCACAGCGTAACGGTCTGAGCCTGATCGCGGTGGTGCTGGGCGCGGATTCCGGCAAAGGTCGCTTCAAGGACGCGGCGGCATTGCTCGATTACGGCTTCGCGAATTTCGA
>ONUI01000063.1 GCA_900320995.1 uncultured Eubacteriales bacterium | reverse complement strand
CGTCAGGAGGGCTGGCACATCGAGCGCGACGAGAACGGCAAGCCCTATTATCAGGGCGTCGTCTACAACGAGATGAAGGGCGCTTTGGGCGACCCCGACGAAAATCTGTATCAGGCGGTGTTCGGTGAGAGCTATGAGCCCTGTCAGTACACCACTGTGTCCGGCGGTCATCCCGACCACATCGTCAAGCTCACCTATGAGGATTTCATCGCCAATCACAAGAAATACTATCACCCCTCCAACGCCAGATTTTACCTCTACGGCAAGATGGAAATAGAAGAGAAACTTCGTTTCCTTGATGAAGAGTATTTGAGCAAGGTCGAGCCGCAGGAGGCGGTCAAGGAGCCGAAGATTACCGTCAAAAAGCAGGATAAGCCCTTCTACTGCACCTACACCGCGAACGGAGAAAAGACGAATGAGGATTATATCGCGTTCACCTATCCCATCTGCGAAATGCCTGCCTTCACCACCTATCTCGGACTGTCTGTCCTCACCGACGTCCTCGCCGACACCAACTACGATCCGCTCAAAAAGCGTATCCTCGACAAGGGTCTGGCGGTCGAATGTGAGTGCGAGATGATCGAGGATATCGCCTATCCCCTCTTTACGATCAAACTCCGCCACTGTGACGCGAGCCGCCTTGACGAGATCGAGCGCGAGGTCACCGACTGCCTGAAAGAATGTGCCGCGGGACTGGACAAAGAGGCGGTGCGCGCCAAGCTGAGCACCACCGAATTCAATCTGCGCGAGGGCAGTGCCGCGGGGTTGACCAAGGGTCTGTACTACAACATCCAGATCGCCGATACATGGCTGTATGACTATGAGCCGTGGCGCTACCTCGAATATGAGGAGTCGCTCGAAACCATCAAATCCATTATCGACAAAGGCTATTTTGAGGATCTGATTCGGGTATTCTTATTGTGGAACAAAGAGCGGAATATCGTCGTAATGACGCCCACCGCGGCCGAGAAGAAATATGCCGAGCCCGACGCCGACGCCGCTGTTACAGCTAATGATAGCAGCGCCTCCGATCGGGAAGAGAAAAAGGAAGCGCGCATCCCGCACTTAAATATCGGTGACATCGACAAAAAATCTGTACCCTTCCTGACAGAAGTGAAAGGGAAAGAATCTTCGTATCTGTATCATCCGCTGAAAACGGACGGCATCGTCTATGCTGATCTGTTCTTCGATATCGGACAGGCGAATGATGACGAGCTCTTTGATATCAGCATCCTGTCCTCCCTGCTCGGCAATATCGCTACCGCAGACACCGACGGCAAGACCCTGCAAACCAGGCTCGGGCTGTACACAGGCTCGCTGAGTATGTCAGGCTCCGTTTCGAGCTATAACAGCAGAGTGATCTCTGCCGCTGTCCTGCGCTTCAAGGCGCTCGCCGACAACTACAGTCAGGCGGCAGAGCTCGCCGAAGAGATCCTCACCAAAACCGTCTTTGACGACAAAAAAGCGATTTGTGATCTGATCGACCAGATGGTGACCGAGCTGCAACTGGGCTTCATCAACAACTCCAGCCAGATCGCCGCGATCCGTGCCGCCGCGACCCACAACACACGTGACGCGATCCTTGACAAGACCGGCGGACTGAGCTTCTATCAGCGTCTCAAAGCGCTCAAAGAGTTGTTGGATTCCGATCCTGAGAGCTTTTCTGCGCTCAAAGCCCGCCTTGAAAACGTTTACGATCGCTTCATCAAAAACGGCAGAGCGGTATACTCTCTCGCGTGTGATGAAGAAAGCTACGACAAGATCAAGGATACTCCCCTGCCGATGCAGGGCAGCCTGACCGACACGCTCAGTCAGGCACAGAGCTCCCTGCTGTCCGGCAATATCGCGCTGTGCGCGCCCTGCGACATCGTGTTCAACGGCTACAGCTTCAACGCGGACAACGAGCTCAGCGGCGGCGGCTTACTGCTCGCCAAAAAGATCCTCTCCCTCGAATACCTGTGGCAGAAGATCCGCGTCGAAAACGGCGCCTACGGCTGCGGCACGATCCCGAACTCCGCCAAGCGCCTCGATATGTGGAGCTACCGTGACCCGCAGATCGCCATCACACTCAACACCTTTCAAAACGCGGCAAAGTTCCTCAGCTCCTTACAGCTCAGCGACCGCGCTCTGGAGGATTATATCATCAGCGTCGTGCGCTCGCTCGACAACCCGCAGCTGCCGCGCGCGACCGCGTACTTGAGCTCCGTCTATCATCTGCTCGGCAGAGATAACGCCGCGATCCAAAACGAGCGCGACGAGCTGTTGTCCTCGACCGTCGGCGATCTGAACGCGATCGGCGGCAAATTGAATAATTATGCAAATAATGCCGCTTTTTGCACCGTCGGCAGCGCCGAAAACATCGAAGCAAACAAAGAGCTGTATGATGAGATCACGAAACTGTGAGCCCCGGTTCTCGATCGTCAAATTCCCGAATAATCCGTTAATTGTTTAACATTCTTCCCCTTTTCTGCTTCGTTCTCAAAAATATATAAAAATATTTCAAATACCTGTTGACTAATTGCCGTTTTTATATTATAATCATGCCATAAACATACACAAATTGCATTATCTTTCGATTCATCCCCGTGTTTTTGACTACAAGAAAGAGGTATGTTATGATGACAAAAAGCGAGAAGCAAATCATGGATCTGCTGTGGGGCGTAGACGAGCCGCTTTCCTGCACCGAGATCATCCAAATGTCCGGCGACAAAACATGGAAAGACAGCTATGTACACTCCCTGATCAAATCCCTGATGAAGAAGGATCTGGTCGAGGTCGTTTCGTTCGAGCTTGTCTCCCGCAGCTACGCGCGTAAATTCGTGCCCAAGCTGAGCAAAGAGAGCTACTGTATCAGAGAGTATCTGAACGAGAACCCCGACAACAGCTTCATCAAGTTGTTCACCGCCTATCTGGATCAGTGTGACAGCGCGGATGAAGTGAAGGCGTTTGAGGACGCGATCGGTCAGTGGAAGGCCAATCATTCGTAAAACAAACATCCATACAAAAAGGAGAGAAGCAAACGCTTCTCTCCTTACTTTTTATTTTGATCAACATCCCTTTCAGCAAGGGGTGTGGGGTCGCCTCCGGACAACCTCGGAGGGATCGTAACGATCTCCGTTTAAAATGGGGCGCATACAAATCGTCATTGCGAGGGCTTTTCCCGTGGCAATCTCAACCAATACAAATCGTCATTACGAGGAGGAACAATTTTCCGACGTGGTAATCTCAACCGACAAGAATCGTCATTACGAGGAGGAACAATTTTCCGACGTGGTAATCTCAACCGACATTCATCATTCCAACCAGCCGAGGTTGGTATCGGTCGCCAGATTGTCGATGGAGTAGACCACCAGCACGCGGTCGATCCCCTCGGTTTCCACCAGTCTGCTTACCGGCTGGGAATAATACCGCAGGTCGACCATGATGATCTCGCTGTAATGATCGGCGAGATATGGCACCATCGAATGGGCAAAGCTGTCCTTGATGACCAACAGCTTTTCATTCGAGCTCGCGGCGGAGTTTTTGATCACCGTATAGGGGTGGTTGCCGTCGAGATAGATGGGATACTTATCGTCATCCTCCAGATGGCTCAGATAGAACATATCCTTTTGCTCGGTCACATTCCCGTTATCGGTGATCGCGGTCACGACTGCGGTATCGTTCGCGGGGTTGTCCCACACCTCAACGGTATCGGGATCGGTCAGCCAGAAGCCCGAGGATGAATAGGTCGTGCCGTAGAAGCCGGGGTAAGAGGTCACGGTATAATCCTCTTTGGCGTGAGGAGTATAGCCGAGCACACCGCCGAGCTCGCGGTAAGCGGTATACGCGCCGTAAGCCGTCCAGTGATGGTCGGTCTTGTAGTAGATCTGATTGCCGTCGGCGTATTCCTTTTTGAACGCCTCGCGCACGTCGACGAACCTCGCGGACGGAAGCGCCGCTATCATTTCTTCAAAGCGCTCGTCATCGCGGTACTGCTTATGGACGTCGGGCAGGATATCGGCGCAGACATAGCCCGTAGAGGGCGCGACCAGCACGGTGGTGTCGACGGGACATTTCTCGGCGAACTCGTTGATATAACCGATGTTGCGGCCCAGATCATCCATCTTCTCGGGATCATTGACGAGATAACCGTTCTTGCCCAGATAGATGCCGTTGGAGCCGTTGTTGCCGATGGCGTAGTTGTAATAGGCGGATAAGCCCACCCAGAAATTACGCCCCGCGGTCTGGTCGGACAGGAATTTTTCAAAATCCTCGCCGAATTTACCGGAAAGCAGGCTGTCGACGGTGAACTTCGGCGCCTGCTCCAGATAGCGCTTTTCGGAGGAGCTGTATTCTTTTTTCGGCAGCACAAAGAACAGTACCATCATCCCGACGATGAAGATCAAAAAGATCGCCGCGGGCAGGAATTTATATGCCTTTTTCAAGAATATCAACTCCTTTCTTTTATCGCTGTCATGTCATTCCGAGGAGGGCATAGATCGCCGCACCCTAAAGAGTTCGCAATGACTTTTATATGCCCGACGTGGGAATCCCCTTCCTACTGCAACCGGTAGTAATGACAAGGGGATTGCCACGCCCCTAAAGGGGCTCGCAATGACATTATCATTGTTTCATCAGAAACGGAAATACAAAAACGGATTATAGCTCTGGGATACCAGCAGCGCGGTCGCGATGCCCAGCACCACACAGCAGAACAGCGCCTGTAATACCGGAGCCGCCTTGGTGTTCTCTACCTTTTTGTAGAGCTTTGCCAACAGCGGTGTGGAAGCCAGTCCCGCCACCAGAAGCATCGGCAGGTACGAGAGCGTCAGCGCACCCGCGTCGGGGGTGATCGCCGCGCCGCCGAAGCTGAACATCGACGTAAAGAACGAGCCCATCTCGCCCAGATCGCTGAAGTAGAACATCACCCATCCGAGGATGATGAAGAAAAGCGCGTAGATATGCTGTATCACGGCGGGAGCCTTGTCGAGCCACTTCTTGAGCACGAATTTCTCGAGCACGAGCAGCAGACCGAAGTACAAGCCCCAGAAGATGAAGTTGAAATCGGCGCCGTGCCAGAAGCCGGTCAAAAACCAGACGATCAGCAGGTTCAGCATCTGACGCGGCACACCCTTGCGGTTACCGCCCAGCGGAATATACACATACTCTCTGAACCATGTGCCCAGCGAGATATGCCATCTGCGCCAGAACTCGGTGATGCTCTTACTGATATAAGGATAGTTAAAGTTCTTGAGGAACTCAAAGCCGAACATATTGCCCAGACCGCACGCCATATCCGAATAGCCGGAAAAGTCGAAGTAGATCTGGAAGGTATAGGCGATGATGCCGACCCATGAACCGAGCCAGCCCATCTCGCCGGTCTCACGCATACTGTCCCATAACGCGCCCATCTGGTTGGCGATCAGGACTTTTTTGCCTAATCCCACACAGAACAGACACACGCCCTTGGTGAACTGGTCGAGGGTCTCGCGACGATGATCGAGCTGATAGGCGACGTCCTTATAGCGGACGATCGGGCCCGCGATCAGCTGCGGGAACAGCGATACATAGGTGCCGAAGGTGATGATATTCTTCTGCACCGGCGCGTCGCCGCGATAGACGTCAATCGAATAGGACATCGTCTGGAAGGTGTAGAAGCTGATACCGATCGGCAGGGGGATCTTGAGTGCGGGGATATTCAGGAACGGCAGATAGTTGAGCGTGTTCGCAAGGAAGCCAGCGTATTTGAAGAAGCCCAGCAAGCTCAGGTTGATACAAACCGAGGCGATCAAAAATCCCTTGGCTCGTTTTTTGTTCGTCTCGCGGTATTTGTTGATGAAATAACCGCAGGTGTAATCCACGATCGTGGAGAAGATCATCAGGGTGACAAAGATCGGCTCACCCCAGCCGTAGAAGATGAGGTTGACGATAAAGAGCAGGAGGTTACGCCAGCGGCGCGGGCATATGTAATAGAGTATCAGCACGATCGGCAGATACATAAACAAAAATAACAGTGATGAAAATACCATATGCGAACCTCCTTTCTGTTTTGTTGGATGGTAAATAATTGTAGGGACGAGCATTGCTCGTCCGCGGACGGTCACTGACCGTCCCTACAGTTCACTAAATCAGTATGTTTTTCTTAAAGTCCTTGCCGCATTTCGGGCAATGGATCTGCTGTACGCCGGTGCGTTTTTTCAGCCTTAACTGCGCCTTGCAGTAGGGACAGGTCAGATAGCGGTGGGTCTTGAAATCCCGGATCTTCATGTACTGGCGCTTGAAAAAGCCCGCCACTACATTATAAATACTGAGAAAGCGGTTGTTCTCATACAGCCGCTTGGTGATATTAGTGGACAGCGCGCGGAAGATCGCCAACGCGCCCAACAGCAATACGACGATCATGATGATCGAGTTGCGGACAAACAGGTTGATTACATACAACACCGCCGTGACGATCCAAATGAAAGTATTCAGTTTATCGTTTCCGTAACGACCCTGCATGAATTCAGCGATTTTTGTCAAAATATTACGCAAAACATCACCGTAGCCTTTTTATATCAATAGTGTTATACTTATCAAAGCCTCCCTTTCCTAAGGGAGGTGTCACGAAGTGACGGAGGGTTGCTGAATCAATCAGTCAACCATCGTTCGCTAATCTTCATATTAACACACGCAAAATAGTTTTTCAAGAAAATAATTCCCCTTCGATATTGAATATTACTGAAAAATGAGGTATACTTTTAGGCAGATTGACGATGTAATTAGGAATTAGAAATGAGGAATGAGGAATTTCGGAAAACGCGTAACCGCGTTTTGATTCGTATCGCGTTTCATTATCAACGATAATCGGGTGTGGGCAGCGCCCACCATCAATTCCTAATTCCTAACTCCTAATTCCTCATTAATCGAAGGGATTATTATGGATCATTTCAAACAAACCGTGCGGCATGACGCCGTGCGTGTCAAACAATATATCATCTCATTCTTCAAATGGTCGCTGATCGCGGTGGTCACCGGCGGGATCGGCGGCGCGCTGGGCGCGGGATTTCGCTGGGCAATCACCTACGTCACCGATATCCGCACGGCGAATCCGTGGCTGTGCTATCTGCTGCCCGCGGGCGGCGTCATCATCGCCTTTTTGTACCGCGTCACCAAGCTCAGCGGTCACGCGGACACCAACCTGATCATCAACTCGGTGCGCTCCGAGGACAAGGTTCCCATCACCTTGGCACCCGTGATCTTTCTGTCCACCGTCATCACCCACCTCTTCGGCGGATCGGCGGGTCGTGAGGGCGCGGCGCTGCAGCTCGGCGGCTGTATCGGCAGCTTCATCGGCAGGGTCGTCAGACTCAACGAAAAGGACATGCCCATCGCCCTGATGTGCGGCATGAGCGGACTGTTCTCCGCGCTGTTCGGCACACCCCTGACCGCTACCGTGTTCGCGATGGAGGTCATCTCGGTCGGCATCATCTACTACAGCGCCTTTCTGCCGTGCATCGTCGCGGCGCTGACAGCCTTTGGCGTCACCAACCTGTTCGGACTGTCTCCGACCAAATACGTGCTCGAGGACATCCCTCAGCTGAACGTTGTCAACATTCTCACGGTCGCCGTGATCGGGATCGCGGCGGTACACGCTACAACGGTATCGGCGGCGAGGTCATCGCCGAGGCGATCACGCAGGGCAAGGCGCTGCCCTATGACTTCATCCTCAAGATGGTGTTCACCGTGATCACCATCGGCTTCGGCTACAAGGGCGGCGAGATCATCCCCACCTTCTTCATCGGCGCCGCGATGGGCGCGACCATCGCTCCTCTGATGGGGTTACCCGGCTCCTTCGGCGCGGCGGTCGGACTGATCGCGCTGTTCTGCGCCGTGGTCAACTGCCCCATCGCCTCCGTCATTCTCTCGATCGAGCTGTTCGGGAGCAACGGGCTGATCTTCTTCGCGGTCGCGCTGTGCGTGAGCTATATGCTGTCGGGCTACTACAGCCTCTATTCGGGACAAAAGATCATGTACTCCAAGCGCCGGGCGAGATATATCAACAAACAGGCAAAATAATACCCATTTAGGAGAACTGCCATGTCAAACAACATTGTTCATAAAATCATATCCGCAGTCTGTATCCTCGCGCTGCTGTTCTGCTTCACCGCCTGCGGAAACACCAATATTACGGCGGACGGTACAGAAGCCGCCACATCGGACTCCGCCGCGGCGACGCTCAAGGATCCGGATAACATGCCTGAAGTGACGCTGAGCGCCGACATCGACTGGCAGAGCCTGTACTATGAGCGCTTACGCTCGCTCGACAGCAAGGCATATCCCCGATGCGCTCTGATCTATCTCAACAACGACGAGGTGCCCGAGCTGGTTCTGGATACTGACGATGAGAAGCATGACGATATGCTGACCTATATCACCGAGAACGGTCTGTTCACTATCTCGGAAGACCTCATGGCAGCGGAGCAGACCGACTTCTCCTATATCGAAAAGACAGGCAGGTTCCTGCTCAGCAACAAGGACAGCCAAATCATCAATAATGTCGCGGACAAGACCACCGGGAAAGCCACTACGCAAACGAGCCGCTACGCGTGGATCTGCTACTTCAACGGAGAGCTGCAGGATATCACCTATTATCTGACGGAAGATCGTCTCGGCGACGGCGATCCGTACACCAA
>ONUI01000166.1 GCA_900320995.1 uncultured Eubacteriales bacterium | reverse complement strand
GTCGCCTTCGACGGGATCATATTCTTCTGCCAGTTCCAGAACGGAATTGGTATAATACTGAGTACCGTCGAGAGAACCGATCTTGCCGCTGTTGATCTGGCTTGCGTTCAGATAAGTGTAGGTGGTAAAGGTTTCACCTACGGCATAGGTCTTGGTAACGGTATCACCCTTGACGCTCTTGAGTGTAACAGTGGCGGTGCCGGTGTCGGCAGCGCTGATGGAAACAACAGTTACGGACGCCACGATCAATACCGCGAGCAGAACGCTCAGTAACTTTCTCATAAGAATTCCTCCTAAAAAAATATTTTTGCAATCAAGCGAAAGAGGCAAAAACCGATATTCTGCTCCGATCGCTTTTTATTGATTCTATTGTAACAAATATTATTGTAAAGTTCAATACAAAAAAACGGGAAAAATGAGAATTCACAATCTTTTTACAATGCGTCAACGACCCGCTCTTTCCCACGCTTGTCTCGCCACATCAAAAAGCTCCCTTACCCGGAGGTAAGAGAGCCTGAGATGACGTTATTTTGCATTAGAGCTCGAGGAAGAAGACGTCGTTTTCTTCTCCGTATCCTTGATCCTCCGCGCAACGACGACAAATCTGCCGTCCTCGGTATGGTAGTTACAGGTCGAAAGCGTGATCAGCTCGTCGCCGAACTTCGGTGTGATACCGGTTTCGTAGATGGCGTTCGCCTTCACGTTTTTGACATAGTCGGTAAATTCCTTCTCGGAGGAAAGCTCCTTGACGTTATAATAGCAGAAATGATCCTTTTCCTCTTCTTTCGGATAGATCTTTCCGTAAAACGCCGCTACGACCTCATAATCTCTGTTTTCGTATCGGGTATCGAAGAAAATGATCTTATGATCCTGATAAAAATCAACCTTCGCGTACTTCGGCAGCTCACCAAACATCGTACCGTTGTTCATATGATGACCGTAGATCAGATAGTAATTGCTCACGCGGGGACATTGTCCGTCGATGAACAACATACCGCTGTCGGAGTACTTGCCGTAGAAATCACGGTGGAGATAATACTCCGGATCCTCGGGCTTGTACATAACGGGATAGTCGATCTTTGTACCCTCGATCTTCAGCCAGCCGAAGAAATCAGGGTTTTTATTATACAGTTCATCATATTTACGCAGGGAGCCGTCGTCATTCCTTTCATCGGTATCCAATACCATATTGGCAAGATCGTCAAAGCCCTTTTGCTCATTCCACGCCCTGATCAAGGTGATCAGCAGCATGGTCAGACCGACGATGAATCCGACGATAAAGATCGAGAGGATGACGATGACAGCGGTTTTGCCCTTTTTCTTTTGAGCGGGAGCGGCGGGCGCTTTCGAACCGTTCTGCGTATACGCCGCGGGAACGGCGCCGGCGACCCTGTGCGGTGTGGAGCGAGGGCGCCTGTCGGGCGCGGGATCACGCCGCCTGTATGCTTCCGACTCGGGTTTTACGTGTCTCATTGATCTGCCGTCTTAGTCAGGGTGAAGGACCTTCCGTCACGGGTCATGGTGAGCGTATCACCGCTGACGGAATAATCATATTCAAAGTCGTTGCCGACGGAGGTATCCATATCGATACCGAGCTTGCCGTTTTCAGCGCTGTAGATAAAGGTATAATTATCGACGCCCGTAAGCATGATACCTCTGCCCCTGCCGTCAAACATATAGGTCGTACCCTGATCCAGTCTCCATGTACCGAGCAGCTCGGAGGCGTTCGCGCCGCCGTTCGGCGCCAGGGTGATATCGTGGCGGTCAGCGGAAGTCGGCAGGACGCCGTTTTTGTAATAGGGCGTGATATTTGTCGTGCCGTCCTGTTTGTTGTCTTGTCCTACTTGGTTACTCAGCGTATTCTTGTTCCCTCCGAAAACACCGGCGCCTCGGATTCCTAAGAAGGAGCCGTCGGAGGGCGCAAAAATAAACAGCAATGATACAAGGATCACCAGACCGAGGATCGAAACGATCGCAATCGTCAAGGTCTTTTTCTTTTTCTTCTCTGCAGCGGTCAGGCTGCCGGCAGAGGATCTGCCGGTAGGCTGCTTGTTTTCATTTTTCGGTGAGGAAGGTGTTGCTCTTCTCGGTGAATAGCTCATAATATCAATCCTTTGTCCATTTTACTGCCGGTGTGTCTGACGTCTGCTTTACGCAAACAGCACAAATCGACCCGGCATATCATCCGGCGTTTTCGCCGAACATGATATTTTCAGTATTCAGCCCTCATCGGTTGAGATCGCCACGGGGTCGAACACGCGTGTTTGCCCCTCGCAGCGACTATAAAAACAGCATCTGAAAACTCAATACCAAAAACATCAGGGCGACGGCGGAAACCCGTCGCCGCCCATTAGTTTAGGGTTAGCGAATATTATTTAGTGAATATTCCCTTGCGCTTAGCAGTGTAAAGAACACCTGCGCCGCCAGCCAGAGAAGCCAGAGTGATGATCAGCCATAAGTACATATTGGAAGCATCACCGGTCTTGGGGCTGGAGGAATCCTTAGTAGAGGAATCCTTGGTGGAGGAATCCTTCGTGGAATCTCCGGTAGCGCTCTGATCTTTGGAAGAACCGTTCTCATCGTAAAGAACAACAGTGGTCTTTACGGGCTCATCGTAATCGTCGAAGTAAGCGCATACTTCGTTTTCACCGATATTGAAGGTATTAGCTACAACGTTCTTATCATCGGTGAACAGTCTTGCGCGGTTACCTGTGCCGCCAAAGTCCTTGTAATCGAACTCTTTACCGTTGATAGTGTACTTCACAAAGTGCGCGCTGATATGATTCTCATCTTCGCCGGTATAAATTACAGCGATCTCGAAGTGACCGCCCTCAGCGAGAGAGTACTCATATACGGGCTGCTCCCACATATACATGGGTTTCTCAACGGGAGTCGGCTCGGTGGGAGCCTCAGTGGAGGGCTCGGTTGCGGGCTCGGTTGCGGGCTCGGTTGCAGGCTCGGTTGCGGGCTCAGTCGCGGGCTCGGTGCCGGGCTCAGTTGCGGGCTCGGTTGCGGGCTCAGTTGCGGGCTCGGTGGGAGCAGTGGTGGGAGCCTCAGTGGGTGCCTCTGTAGGAGGATCGGTCGGTGCTACGTAGGGGATACGGAGATCTTCCGCAGTAACAACCTGTGCGCCGGTCGCGTCCGCAAACATCATGCCGCAGGATCCGCAGAGATAGTGAGCTGCTACGCCGTCTTGCTCAGGAGTAGGATCAACCTGGGGAACAAAGGCGAGGGGGTTGTCGTGTACATGAGCAGGCTCGGTGGGAGCGTCGGTGGGTGCATCAGTGGGTGCATCAGTGGGAGCCTCGGTGGGAGCCTCGGTGGGAGCCTCGGTGGGAGGTGTTGTCTCCGAACCGGTGACTGTGATGGTGATTGAGTTGGAGGTGTAGGGAAGAGTCTCCTCAGGATTCTCTGTAGTAGTGAACCAGAATTCATCGTCTACAAAACCAACTGTGAGTGTGCCGGTCGCATCATCGGCAACCTTACAATTAAAGGTCGCGAGAACTGTGTCGTTCGCACTGCTGTAATCGGGCAGCGGCGTACCCTGATCGTCGTTACCGGTGTAACCGTTGATGTTACCTTTTTGGGTATTGATAGCATAGCTGCCATCGCCCATCGCTGCTTCAAACTCAGCATTCTTTACGGAACTAACACGTGTCAGACCCTCGGGGAAGTTAACCTTCAGGTCATAGGTGCTGAGCGCATCGATCGGACCCATTGTTACGGTGATTACTACGTCATCACCGGGTGCTGCTTCTGTTTTATCTGCGGCTACTGTGATGTCAACGGTGTTCTCCGCGCTTACCGGTACGGCCATTACCAGCAAGGATGCAACCAGCATAAAACAAAGCAAGATAGATAAGATTCGCTTGTTCATGACCAAGCTCCTTTCGTTTTTTTGCGGGAAGGGGTTCATCCATGCGTCGCGGATTCCCACCGGGGATAGCTTGACCTCTATCCGAGGTTGTAGGATCCACCGCGGGTTTGTACAGTTCCTGCGGTGAATATATTCCAAATTTTATCACTCCGCCGAAAAAGCAGACCGATAAAATATGAAATCAAAAGCATTTGCTAAGCGCCTGTCAGCGGCCGAAAACTCGCATGGGCGCAGTATCCGACAGGGCGCTTATACGAGTTTCATTATAAACTCTCGAAATGAGGATGTCAATAGAAGTTTTTGCAAATTCGGCTGAATAAGTGCCGATTTATGATTACATTTTTGCAATAAAATGTACATTTATTACAAAGAAAAAACAGCTTTGTCGCTTTTGCCTAAAAGGGCTCGATTTCTGCTTCTCTCTTTTCGGCAGGGTGCCAATACGACAGAAAATACCTGTTTGGGAACTCCTGAGAGGATGTTGCCGCAAAACGACTGTTTCACTGGCTTTTGTTCGAGATACACCGCGTCATTTTTTCTTTTCGCAGATAACGAGATAGCGGTCAAAGGTGTCGGGGCTTCCGGCATAGACACAGGTGATCAGCGTGAGCAGCTGCCTGTCCTTTTGGATATAGATGTCCGCGGTCTCTTCTTCGGTCACGACCTTATAATCGATGACCTCATAGTCAATATCCTCCCAATAGTTGTGGATCGAGACCGTGTCCCCTATCTCCAGCTTGCGGATGTTATCGAAAAAGACTCTGCCGATATAATCGGTATGACCCGCGATGGCGACATTGGTGTTGTTTTGCTCTACAGGCAGCGAGGTGCCCGAGAGGTGCGCCGCGCCGTATGCCATCACATCATCGCTCGCGCCGAGATAGACGGGCAGATAGAGGTTGATCGCGTCGGCGCTGAGGTAGCAGTAGATGCTGGATAAGCCGTAGTCGCTCATCCGCAGAGCGGGC
>ONUI01000089.1 GCA_900320995.1 uncultured Eubacteriales bacterium | reverse complement strand
GAAAGAGAATATCGACCGCTCGTTCGTCGATCAGTTCATCAAACGCATCACGGTGCATATCGAGAACCCCGAAGCCCACGAAAACCCAGTAAAAATGCGGCTTGAGATCGAATTGAACACAGGAAAATCACTCGAAAAATCCCTGATAAAAACGCTTATCCATAGAGGTCAGCGGTCTAAAAAGATGATCGAGTCCTACGAAAAAGGCCTTAAGTAATTAAGGTGTGAAAACGTCCGTCGAGGGGTTGCCTTCGGCGGACAGTTTTTTGGACGTATGCCCGCACCCCCGAAAAGACTGTCACTTACCGTCACTGAATCCTTGTTTTCCCCATGAACAGTGGGTTTACTGACAGTGGCGATAACAGCCGCTCGGTCTGCTCCATCGTCACTGTGACAGTAAACAGCATCACGATCAGGCGATATATCGATAGATCACCGCTATACAGGCAGTTCAGTACGATCAACATATCGTCCTTGCACAGGCGGTACAATACGCTGTCAATATAACATTAACACAACACCTTTACACAAACGGCAAGGCTATACACCCCGCCTCCGTTATCACCGATAGGGGTACAGCAATATTGAATATATTTCTGTGATAACGATACAACCGAACACGGCGTTTGATCGGATTGTCGCGTATCAACACATAACGCAACCCTATCCACTGTTTGCGGTTCAGTGACAGTCATCACACAAAAATGACAGTGATGGCGCTGTGATGACGGTAGCAGCCCCTTGAAAGACAGTTACCGTCACCTGCCGAAACTTCAGTGTTTATGCGGCTTTATGAGGTTTCGTGACGCTAAGTGACGGTGTTTCGGCGGGGCGGGCGGCGTGCCACTTTATCTATGTCACTGCAACGTACTGCGAAGTCAAAAAGCCTTCCCCTCGGGTCGGCGTGCCGCTTTATCTATGTCTCTGTCACGCGCTTCGAAGGAAAACAATACCATCGTTTTGTGAGAGATTTGGATGAAAAAGTTAACAATTCTTTAATCTTGCGCAGAAATGTTGACGAGGCAGGCGGTTAATGGTAAAATAGAATAAACAAATAGGGCAGTTGTGGATTTGAATTATGAAACATTCATAAAGAACAATGTCCTTTTTTATGCAGTTTTACGAATCATCTTTTTTGATCAACATAATAATTCTTTAGGAGAAAATATGAAGCGAGTATTTCGTTTTGCGGTATGTGTGATGCTGTGCGTGCTCACCGTCACCGCCAACCTTTGCGCGGCGGGCGTTGCCGCTGACTCAGGCTTTTTCTCAAAAGTGGATATGCTGCACATCAAGAGCCACATCGAAGAGGACGCGGGCTGCGGCTCCGGCGCTACGGTGCAGGGCGCTTGCGCTGACGGCGAATACGCCTACTTCGCGTTCATGAACGGCAGTGTGTGCCATATCGCCAAGTATGACGCGCGTTCATGGGAGTACATCGGCAAGGAAAAGATCATCAATATGGGTCACTCCAACGACATGACCTATAATTCCGACAAGGATTATCTGGTGGTCGCGAACAACGCGCCCTACTATGACGTCATCACGCTGATCGACCCCGATACGCTGTCGCCGATCAAGGATGTGAAGATCGACGAGGAGATCTACTCCATCTCTTATAACGCGAAGCGCAAGTGCTATGTCGTCGGCTTGTCCGGTACCTATGATTTTGCCCTGCTCGATTCGGATTTTGAGGTCATCAAGGAATTCGACGGCGTCAATACCGGCTATACCCGTCAGGGCGGCGACTGTGACGACGACTACATCTACTTTGTCCAGAGCGGCGGTCACAATCTGCTGGTCGTCTATGATTATGAGGGCAATCATATCACCGATATCCCGATGGATGACACCGACGAGGTGGAGAACATCTTCCATATCGGCTACACCTTCTATACCTCGCTGTATTACCGCGGCAATACGCTGTACAGGATCGGCTTTGATCCGACGAGCAGTATCGCGTATCATATCAGCTACGATCCCGGCACAGGTTCGGGTGAGATGAAGGGAACGAACGTCGAGTACGGCGATAGCACCAAGCTGCGCCCCTGCAGCTTTACCAAGGAAGGCTACTTCTTTGCCGGATGGCGCGCGCAACGCAGCTGTGACGGTAAGTATATCGGCTACCGCAACGGCGACAGCGACTATGATTGGCTTGACGCGGATGATGTGTTTAACTATCGGCTGTATGAGGATGAAGAGTCGGTTGCTACGACCGTGAAATACGGCAGTGTGACCCTGACCGCGCAGTGGATCGCGGAGCAATACAAGATCGTCACCGAGAGCGGGGAAGGGGTCGGCGAGTCAAAGGACTATACCGTCGCCCATGACGAGGAATTTGAGATTCCCGATAACGGCTATACACTGGAAAGCTATATTTTTGACGGCTATACCGCCGTTCGTTCCGTTGATAACCGCGTGTACGGCTATCGCAGAAACAGCGATAAGGCGGAGTGGCTGTACCAGTCGGACGCGGTCAGCCTCTATCGATTCCGCCCGGGTGAGAAGGTCAGCTCCCTGACCACAGAGGGTGAGGTCACCCTGACGGCGCAGTATAAATCCGCCTACACCTTCGGCAATTCCGGCAGCACGCTGATCGAATATGCCGGCATGGATGAAGAGGTCAAGATCCCCGATCGGAGGGATCTGTATATCCCCGCGGGCGTGACCGCGTTACATAAGCAGTCGATCGCGAATTGCCCCAAGCTGAACAAGATCTATTTTGAGGGCGATCTGCCCGAGAAGATCGACGGCGATTGCTATGTGGGCGACGGCGCTGTGGCGCTGTATGTAAAGAAGAACGGTCAGCCGTTCTGTATCGGCTTTTTGTCCGATGAAACCAGCATTTCCGTTATCAGTTATCTGTCAAGCTCACTTGATGAGCGTGTACAGAGCGGGATGTTTGAATAGAGAAGAAAACAAGGCAGCCCGTTCGGGCTGCCTTTGATGATATAGATCAAGCGGGGAACGAGGAGCTTGGTGTTTGGAGTCGGATGAGATCTGACGTCGTTCTTGCGGAAGTGACGAAAACAATCAGGAGGAAGCTTTGATGGAGAAAAACAACTCTGTCGGCACAGATGAACCTAATATCGAGATACAGCCGGATGAAAAAAACAACCCCGTCAGCACAGATGAATCCAATCATGTACAGTCGGACGAGAAAAACAACTCCGTAGGCGAAACAGTACCCGATATTACGCAACCGAAGAAAAAGCGTATGCAAGTCATAGAGACCGTTTTGCTCGCCGTCGCATTGGCGATCGTGGTGTTTTTCTTACATTTGATTTTGATTTTCGGTACGTATTATACCTTGGTGTGTCCGCTTGTTTCCGCTGACGGAAAGACCCATTATGAGTATTATGCGACCGGTAGGGTAAAAACGGAATCCGTCTATGACGATAACGGACTGATGGCGGAGCAGACCCGCTATGATGACGAGGGCTTTTTTGTCAGCAAAAGTCATTTTTATTATGACGAAAACGGTAAGCTGAAAACAGAGGAAAAGCATAAAGACGATAAGAACGATGTTATCGTGATGGAATATGACGAGAACAAAAAGGTGTTCAGGGAAAGTCGATACAAGCACGATGAGTTGTTTGAAGTCATTCTGTATGAATATGACAGCTTGGACAGAAAGATAAAGGAATCACATTACAGCAGTTCCGACAAGCTGGTTTATTGGCTTGCTTATCAATATAACGAAAAGACCGGATGGGTGACATGGATAAAATATGACGCATCCGGCGAGAAGGTAGACACCGGCGGATATGGGATCTTGAAATGATCCCATACATCAGTTTCGTTTGCGCCGTGTTTGAGTGGGATTTATCAGGTAGGTTGCGGTACGTCATACAGTGGCGCTTAGCCAATCGCGGATAAATCCGCTCTTGGAGCGCTGTTGCATGGGAGTTGTATACCAAATCACAGATTTGGACAACTCCTCAAAATGCCGTACCCTACGGTAAAAAATGATTTGCTTCGCATTCGGGTAACATTTATCGGATAGGCTTCATTTGCTCCGTAAAAGGCTCCCTTTGGTAAAGGGAGCTGTCGCAAAGCGACTGAGGGATTGCAATATTGTCCGAGCAAAGCGAGAAACTATTTATCTACCGATCCAAAACACGAAGTGTTTCCCGCCACCGTTAACCATTAACCGTTAACCCAAAACTCATATTCCAATCCAAAACACGAAGTGTTTCCCATTATTATTCATTTTTCAGTAACACATGCCCCTCCACTACATCAAACGTTACAGCAACTCGGATAAAGGCGCACGCGCCCAGTCTTCAGTATTCAATCCCTCGCCTCCGACGGGGCGGTGAATTTGAAGCATATCCCGCTGTGGGGGTCGGTGATCTCGGTCGGGTAACCGTCGGCTGCGGTCATGGCGGATTCTCCGTAGGGCGTGGTGACGGCATAATGGTCACAGTCGCCTTGGGAGCCGGTGAAGCTAGCCTGAGAGAGATACAGCAGGGCGTTGCGCAGCGACGCGGGAACGCTGTTGTCCGGCAGATAATCGGCGTCGGCATTGGTGCTGTGACCGCGGCTTTTGATGCTCAGCCCGCCGTCGCCGTAGTCGAATACCATTCCCGCGATCGGATACGGCTCCTTCATGGTGATCGTCAGGCGGTCGCCGTTTTTGTTGAGTGTTCCCGCGTAGACCGTATCGCCGCTTTGCGCGCTGAACAGGGCGGAGAAGTCGGTCTTCAATGTCGGCGGTGAGCCGCAGGACGTGAGGGTGAGTAAGAGTATCGTTGTCAGGATCAGAATGATGATTCGTTTCATAGTACCTCCGGGTTTTTAGTTAGGAGTTGAGGTGCTGTCCAAATCTTTGATTTGGCTAAGCGCCGCTGTGACCCTCCCGGTTTACCTCCATATGGACAAAAAACAACCGACGGTGTCTGAAACAACCGTCGGTTTTGTACGTCCTGTATGTTACTGTAATGCATCCTCGATCTTGGTGTAGATCTCGGGGAGGGAGTCGATGATGTTAGAGGGCAGCATCGCGGTCTGTGACAGCTTCGCGGCGGCGATATCTCCCGCTAAGGCGTGGATATGTACGCCCATGACTGCCGCGTGATAGGGGAGGATGCCCTGCGCCGTGAGCGACGCGATAATGCCCGCGAGCACATCGCCGGAGCCGCCCTTCGCCATACCGCTGTTGCCCGCGATATTCTCATACACATCGCCGTTTCTGGCAATATAGGTGCGGTGACCCTTGAGAACAAGTGTCACATCCCGATGCCGCAGTGAGTATTCCTCGGCGTGTTTGGCGGGATCGGACAGGATCTCCTCTACACTCAGTCCGCTCAGTCGTGAGAATTCCTTGACATGCGGGGTCAGGATGATCTCGCCCTGACAGCCTTCTATGCTATGTATATGCCGCGCGAGCGCGTTTATGCCGTCCGCGTCGATAATGACGGGACATTTGCTCGAGGTGAGTACGGCTTTTTCCGCTTCTGCCGTATCCTCGGTACAGCCCATCCCGCAGCCGATCAGTATGGCGGTCGCCCTGTCGAGAGTCGGTCGGATCGTTTCTGTATCCGACAGACATAATCTGCCCTCTTTACCCTTGACGGGTACGCATACGCTTTCCTGCATCGCGGCGCCGAACAGGGGGTAGATGCTCTCGGGCAAGACCTGATAATGCAGTCCGACGCCCGATCTCAGCGCTGCCTTCGCGCTGAGGATCGCCGCTCCCGCAAAGCCGAAGCTGCCTGTCAGCGAGACCAGCGTGCCCATCGTACCCTTGTGCGCGTCGGCGGGTCGACGGGGGAAATGCCGCTCGAAATAGTCGAAGTCTACTCGTTTCATAGCTGTTTGTTCTTGAAGAGATTCTTGCGCAGCTCGTTGCCGAAATACAGCTTCATCTCATTCAGCAGAGCCTCGTTCGGGGTGAAGATGATCGCGCATTTGCCCTTGCCCTCATCGCGGTAGCTCGCGACATAGTTTTCCTCGGAGAATTCCTGATGCGCGGCATGATAGATCTTGTTGAACTTGCGCTTGTCCATCTCGCTGTCGGAATAGGGGAAGAAGTCGTCAAAGCGCTTGACGTCTACCTTGACGATGGGTTTACGCTTGCGTTTGGCGATGATCCTGTCGATACGCAGGACGGATGACAGAAAAGAATATTCAAATTCCACGTTCTGCGAGGTGATGAAGTACCACGCGCCGTATACGCAGAAGAGCAGTAAAAACAGCCCGATGATCGCCAGATACGCTGTCTGCGTCAGCTCGGCGGCGACGATGAAGCCCGCGGGGATGCCGATCGCGATCAGGATGATGATGATAATGCGGATCACATATCCCGCGTCACGCTTTTTCGGGACGACTTGTTCGATAAGGTTATCCATGATAACACCCTTTCCTATAATGTCATTGCGAGAAGGGCTTTTACAGCCCGACGCGGCAATCTCAACCGATCAACATGTTGATCATACTGTATGTCACGCTGTCGGCTGTGAGCGATTCCACGTAATACTTTACCATAGAAAAAGATATTTTTCAATAAACTCTTGCAAAATTCTCGCAATGGTGTTATCATTACTCAAGATAACGCAATGACGGAGAGAGTAACCCGGCTGAAACCGACAGAGAGTCTGTGTCGGCGGCTGTGAGCACGGACGGCAGAGGCAGAGCGAAGTTCACTCCCGAGCGGCAGAACTGAACACGCGCGCGTGTTTTTTCGATGCTATGTCGAAAAAGTGTGATAGAAATCAGGTGAGGGCGAAGCCCTCCCGACACCATTCACTATTCACCATTCACCAAACAGTAGGTTCTGACGGCTGACCCCGTTAACGGTTTTTGAGAGTCCGAGGCTTAGCCTCCCTTTTCTAAGGGAGGTGGCGCGAGACACGCGTGTCGCGTGCCGGAGGGTTGCGTTGTTGATCCTTATGATGATCGCCTTCGGGAAATTGGGTGGTACCGCGGTTCTTCCGTCCCATGGGGATGGGAGACTATTTTTTTTTGCAAAGGACAGAGAGCATGAAAACTGACACCGTATCTGTCGGCAGACAATCGAATATCGAGCTGCTCAGGATCGTCGCGATGGTGATGATCGTCGCCTCGCATTTTGCCATTCACGGCGGCTTCAAATACGGGGATGAGATCTCGCTGAACAGCGTGTGGATCACCTTCTTCGGCTCCGGCGGCAAGCTGGGCGTCGATATCTTTCTGCTGATCTCGGGCTACTTTTCCGTGATGTCAAAGCGATTTCGGTACAGCCGCGTGATCCGCCTGTGGCTGCAGGGGTTCTTTTACGCCGTCGGTATCTATTTGGTGTTGATCCTGACAAAGGCGATCAAGTTCAAGACGGTCGATTTCCTGTTGAACTTTATCCCCGTCAGCGCGCAGATCTGGTGGTTTTTGACCTGCTTTTTCATCATCACGCTGCTCTCGCCGCTTCTCAACCGAATGGTTCGGTCGCTCAGCCAAAGCACGTTCAAAAAGGCGTTGGCTGTGATGACGGTGTTCTGGATCTTGATGTATACGGTGCTGAACCTCAACGGCTTTGCCAATGAGCTGGTCAGCATGTTTTACATGTACAGCATCGGCGCGTATATCCGCTTGTGGCGCGACGAAAAAAAGAACCGTCCCGTTGTGTGTATCCTGTCGGCAATCGTGATCATGCTGCTCAGCTGCGGTCTGACGATCGGGATGAAACAGATCGTCACCGAGGATTACAAGCGTTTTGTCGCGAACTATTTCGGTTCGACCTCGCTGTTTGTCGCGGCGGCTGCGGTACTGCTGTTTATCGGCTTCAAGAACATCCGCATGGGGGAGATCAAATGGCTCAACGCGATTGCGGCGGCGACCTTCGGCGTGTACCTGATCCACGAGGATCCCTATATGCGCGGCGTACTCTGGTCGCGTATCTTCAAGACCTCATCCCACGCCCATAGCTCCGATCTGATCTTCTTTTCGCTGTGGGTGACGGCGGCGGTGTTCGCGGCATGTATCGTCATAGAACTGCTGCGGATCCATCTGATCGAGCGGTGGTATCTGAAGCCGCTTCGAAAACAAGACGATAAAATCAGCGCGTTTGTCGAACGTGTCTGTCAAAAAATACTCAGGTATTAATCTATATCACAATACATGATGGAGGAACATATGAAAGATAAGCTGGAACAATTAAAAGCGAGGCTCGGTGAAGAACTGAGCGCCGCGGCTGACGGCAAAACGCTCGAAGAGCTGCGTGTCAGTTATTTAGGCAAAAAGGGATCGATCACCGATCTGCTCAAGGGCATGAAATCGCTCTCCAATGAGGCGAAGAAGGAGTTCGGTCAGCAGGTCAACGCGTTGAAGCAGGAGGCGGCGCAGCGTATCGCGCAGCGTGCCGAGGAGCTCAAACAGCTCGAGATTCAAAGAGAGATCGATTCGACCCCTGCGTTTGACCTCACCATCCCCACCAAGGAGGACAGAGGCTCTTATCATCCTATCACCCTCGTGCAGCGCGAGTGTGAGCGCATCTTCACCACCATGGGCTTCAATGTCGAGGATTACCCCGAGGTCGTCACCGACTATAAAAAATACGGCAAACAGCTCATGGAGAACGGTATGCCGATCCGCGCGATCTTCCCGGGCAGATGCTTTAGAAATGAAGCGACCGACGCGACCCATGAGAACACCTTCTTCCAGATGGAAGGCGTGATGGTGGACAAGGATATCTCCATCTCCAACCTGATCTACTTTATGAAAACCATGCTCAGCGAGGTATTCCAAAAGGACGTCAAGGTGCGCCTGCGTCCCGGATTCTTCCCGTTCGTCGAACCCGGCTTTGAGCTGGACATCTCCTGCCTGATCTGCGGCGGCGAGACGGGCTGTCCCTCCTGCAACCACTCCGGCTGGCTGGAGCTGTGCCCCTGCGGCATGATCCACCCCGAGGTGCTCAAAGAGGGCGGTATCGATCCCGAAAAATACACCGGCTTCGCGTTCGGCCTGGGCTTGACCCGACTGGCGATGATGAAGTACGGCATCAAGGATATCCGTGATCTCAACTCCGGCTCACTCAAGGTGATGTCCCAGTTCACGGATGATAAGTAAGGAGGGCGCGCTATGTTTTTATCAATGAATTGGATCAAGGACTTCGTCGATCTTTCGGGTCTGGACGAGCTGAAATTGATCAATCAGTTTTCTCTTTCTACCGCAGAGGTAGAGAATGACATACAGTTTAAGGGCAGTGATATCAGCGGCATCGTTGTCGCCGAGATCAAGTCGGTCGAGGAGCATCCCGAGAGCAAGAAGCTCCATCTGCTGAAGGTGGATATCGGCGATACAGAGCTCGTCGACGTCGTCTGCGGCGCTCCGAATGTCAGAGTCGGCATGAAGACCGCTTTCGCCAAGGTCGGCGCCAAGATCGGTGAGATCGAGATCGCGCCCAGACCTCTCGCGGGCTATATGAGCTATGGTATGTGCTGCTCCGAAAAGGAGATCGGCATTTCCGACGATCACGCCGGCATCATGGAGATCACCGACGACGTTAAGAACGGTACCGATCTCAAAGAGATCTACGCCATCGACGATATCGTCTTTGAGGTTGACAACAAGAGCCTGACCAACCGCCCCGACCTGTGGAGCCACTACGGTATCGCGCGTGAATTCGCCGCGATCGCGCAGCGTCCGCTCAAGGAGCTCGTCAAGTACGACCTGTCGCTGTTTGACGAACTGCCCAAGGTCGACATGAAGATCGAGGATCCGCTGTGCTACCGTTATTCTTCTTTGCAGTTTGAGAACTGCACCCGCAGCGTCAGCCCTGTCAATATGCGTATCCGTCTGTTCTACTGCGGTATGCGCGCGATCAACTTCCTCGCCGACATGACCAACTATCTCATGCTCGAGATGGGTCAGCCGATGCACGCGTTCGACTCCCGCAAGGTGGAGAAGATCCGCATCAAGCGCTTTGAGAATGAATTTGACTTCACCACCCTCGACGGCGTGGAGCGCCATATCGACCCCGAAACGCTGATGATCTGCGACGATGATACCCCTGTCGCGATCGCGGGCATCATGGGCGGTCTGGACAGTGAGATCGTAGAGGACACCAACACCCTCACGCTGGAATCCGCGACCTTTGACGCGGCGTCTATCCGCAAATCCACCGTCAGACTCAGCCACCGTACCGACGCTTCCATGCGCTATGAGAAGTCGCTCGACCCCGAGCTGACCACCGCGGCGATCGCGCGCTTTGTGTTCCTGATCAAGCACTGGGACAACGGCGTGAAGATCGTATCCTCCCTGACCGATGAATACGCCTATCATTATCCCGAGGTCGAGCTCAGCTTTGACAAGGCGTATGTCGATAAATACACCGGTATCGAGATCGACAACGATACTATCGTCAATACCTTACAGCGCCTCGGCTTCGGCGTAGAGAACAACGGCGATGATTTTTCCGTAAAAGTCCCCTCATGGCGCGCCACCAAGGACGTCACCATCAAGGCGGACATCATCGAGGAGATCACCCGTATCTACGGCTACGATAACTTTGAGATCCACACCGCGACCGCGCCGCTGTTCCCGACCCGTCCCGAACCGGTGAAGAAGGATGAGGACAGCGTCAAGGATATCCTCGTCAAGCACTATAACCTGCACGAGCTGCACTCCTATGTATGGAACTATGTGGACGAGCTCAAGGAGCTGGGTATCGAAAACCGCGGCGTGATCAAGCTGATGAACGCCACCAACCCCAACATCGAGACCATCCGTGAGACCATGATCCCCACACAGCTGTGCCAGATCAAGTCTAATCTCGGCTACGCGCCGAAGTACGGTATCTTCGAGGTGGGCAGAGTGGTCACCGGTATGACCGACGATGATCTCTGTATCGAGGAAAAGCACCTCGGTATCACCCTGTACGCGAAGGGCGATAACATCCGCGATCAGTACTTTATGATGAAGACCATCATCGAAACGCTGGTGGATGAATTAAAGCACAAGAAGGTCACCTTTGAAAAGCGTGAGCCCGCGTTTGACTTTGAACACCCGGTCAACCTCAACGCGGTGATCGCGGACGGCGTTGAGCTGGGCAAGATCGGTATGATCCATCCGTCTGTGATGAAGAAGCTCGACAGGCGCGCCAACGTCGTATTCGCCGAGATCGATATGGACAAGTTTGCCGCGATCGGGAACAACTCCATTCACTATGAGGAGCCGTCCAAGTTCCCGGCGATCGAGATCGACTTAAGCTTCCTGACCTCCCGCTTCGCGCCGGTCGCCAAAGCGATCGAGAACGCGGATTGCGCGCTGATCAAGGACGTCGACGTCATCGACATCTACGACGCGGGGGAGAATTCCTCCATCGCCGTGCGCATCACCTTCTCGGACAACAGCCGTACCCTGACCAAGGAAGAGGTCGCCGCTGTGACCGACGGCATCATCGCCGAGCTGGAACAGCAGGGGATCATGCTGAAAAAATAAAGATCGATGATAAACCAAAGGGCGGAGCTTCACGGCTCCGCCCATTTTACTGAGGAACTGAAAACGGAATATTGAAAACTGAAGAATGAAGAATGATGGGTTCTCGCTTCGCTTGGGCAATCATTTCCCAAAGGAAGACTTTTCACAAATGGAGCCTTGGGAAATACTGCTCAAAAAATGTTTATCAATAATGTAATAATATATAAACCTATATTGATTTTATGCTCTTTTTATGATATCATAGAGATGCCAAACTATTCATTGTTTTATATATTATAATGTCAAGTGAACCTCTAACTTCATGTGGGATACTTTTGCATGATTTTAGAGAGTAACAGCATTTTGTTAACTCATTATAGTTTAGTGTTTTTATCGAGATAAAAACACTGAGCTCTTTATCATGCTATTCTATAATGAGTTGAATTTGCACTTGATAAATAATGAATTGTTTGGCGACAGTCGGAGCTATGTGTTTTTTGCGCATGACTTCGGTTGTGCGCTTTTTTATTTCCTGCAAATCGGAGTGATGTAAGATGGTATTACAATGAGACCAAAACAGTGATTGCGCATAACTCATAGAAAGGGAGTATTGTCATGAAAAAAGTAATATGTATGATGATGGCTTTTGTGATCACGTTGACATGTTGTATGGCGGCTTATGCGGCGACGTCAACACCCAAAATCAGCGCTGACGTTGAGCGCAAAATCAGTGAAACGCCCGACGGTGAAAAGTTTGAGGTGCTTGTATGGCTGAACGTGAACGTCCCCACGGTGGAAGAACTCCGATGGATGGTTCGTCAGGAGTTGGGTGAAGAATGGTGGAGAGATCATTTCGGTCCGAATA
>ONUI01000064.1 GCA_900320995.1 uncultured Eubacteriales bacterium | reverse complement strand
ATCCTCGCTTTGTCTACGGATAATTCATGAATAAAAAATGTACAAAAAATGAACAAATCCGTGCAAATAGCCAAACATCAAACAAAAACGGACAGGGCGCGTGCGCCTTTATCTATGCAACTGTAACGTATGCGGAAATAAAAAAGCCTTCCCCCGAGGGGAAGGCTTATATCATCCAAAACACGAAGTGTTTCCCTTAATTATTCATTTTTCAGTTTTCAGTCTTCAGTTTTCAGTAACACAAAAGCCTTCCCCTCGGGGGCGACGTGTCGCTTTTTCTGTGATACTGTGACTTGCAGCGAAGCCAAAAAGCCTTCCCCTCGGGGGGAAGGTGTCGACCAACGGGAGACGGATGAGGGGTTAACCTCTCCTGTTGAAGTCGAACTCGGTGGGGCTGTATGTCTACCGAGAATTGAGGAAGAGCCTTACACTCTTTGTTAAGATGATCTTTCGGATAAGTAAGCCCCTCATCCGACTCGGCTTACGCCGAGCCACCTTCCCCCGAGGGGAAGGCTTTTTTTTCCGCTTACGTTACAGATGCATAGATAAAGGCGCACGCGTAGACAAAGCGAGGATTTTTTGCTATAATCTAGTATTATATTATAATCAGAAACTATGCGTCAAAACTAACGGATCGGTTGATGACGCCGCGGCGTGTTCCTTTCGCGCTTTCCGGCGGCACAACGGCGATCAAAAAAGAGGTTATGATGAAACGAATACTGATTTTTCTGTTATGCTCCGTCATCGCGCTCAGCTCTCTGAGCGTTGCGGCGGGAGCGGTAGATCTTGAGCTCAAAGAAAGCTCCGCCAAATCGGATATCACCGAGGAGGGCGCGAACATCGAAAGCGCTGACGATGCCGACGATACCGATCTCGCGCAGGTCGGCGCAAATGCCGACGATCGGGCTTCTACCGGCTACACCCTGCTGACCGAGGCGCAGTTCCAGACTAAGCTCAGCACCCTGCGTTCCAAATATCCCCACGGCAGCATCTGGGAAGGCGTCTACTATGAAGGCGGCTACGCCAGAGCGTGGGAATGTTGGGCATACGCGGCACAAATGCTCTATGAGGTGTTCGGCGTCAGATTCTACGGCGACAGTATGATGAGTAACATATCCTATAATGTCTACGGCATCTGCGCGGGCGACTGGGTACGCATCGACTGGGATTCCCATTCCATCTTCATCACCAAGGTCACCGACAACGGCGTCTACTTTACCGACGGCAACGGTACCGGCGTGTATAATCAGGTTCGCTGGGACGGCTTTTACTCATGGTCGGAGATCGCGCGGCGATTCAGCTATCGACTGTATGTCCCCGGCAACGATCTGACCGGCAACGCCGTCATGCACACCATTTCGTATAACGCCAACGGCGGCTCCGGCTCTGTCAGCTCCCAGAGCGTCGCGCCGGGCGGCGGCTTCTCCGTCAAGGACAGCAGCTTTTACCGCGCGGGCTATCGCTTTACGGGCTACACCGTCAACCGCTCCTCCGACAACAAGTGGTTCTGTTCCGGCGGCAAGGGCTGGCAGTACGCGGACGACGCCGAATACTACGGCTACCATTACGCGATCTATGACCCCGGCGAGGAGCACACGATCAACACCGCGTGGCTGGGCAGCACCACCTCCCCCACCACCTTCACCTTCTACGCGCAGTGGGAGCCGATCCACACCGTCGCCTATGACGCGAACGGCGGCTCCGGCAGCAGTATCAGCTCCGATAAGCTCGGCGCGAACGAGGTGTTCACCCTCAAGGATAACGACCTGACCCGCGACGGCTATGACTTTGCGGGCTATATCGTCAGACGTTCCTCCGATAACAAGTGGTTCACAGGGTCGGACGGCTGGCAGTCGCAGAGCGACGTCTACCGCAACGGCTACTCCCTCAGCTACTACTATCCGGGCGAATCCTACCGCATGAGCGCCAACTGGCTGGAGGATCTCGACGAAGAGACCACGCTCACCTTCTACGCGCAGTGGCTCCCGCACGAGGCTAAGCTCGAATTCATGGCGAATTACAGCGGCTATAACCATATGCTCGGCTCCGACTTAAAGGGCAACTATTCGAACTACATTTTCTCCCGCGATCAAGATGTCTACACGGTAACGCGCGACAGCTCCGAACGCCTGAACAACGCCGATTCGTTAAAGATCGTCGGCAGCAGGGCGGGCGCTTCGGGCAATGACCTCGCCTTTAAGACCTCCACCAATTACGGCTACGGCGAAGGGTATTCCACCGCGGCGCCCGTAGGCGACAACAAGATCTTTTATCTGCATTTCTACGCCAAGGCGGACGTTGACAACGCCAAGATGTATTTCCGCTGGGGCTATTCGAGCGATTTCACCTCTGTCACGCTGACAAAGGAATGGCAGACCTACTACGTCGCGCTGCCCAAGTCCCCCTACTACAGCCCGACGATCCATCCGTATTTTGACAAAGCGGGCACCTATTACCTCAACTCGCTCGCGCTCAGCGACATCGCGTGGACGTCCAACGTCGTTCCGGAAACCGGCTTCAAGGCGGCGGCGGATCAGACCTTCACCCGCGGTGAGGCGCCGGGAACTCTTCCCACTCCCACCCGCAGCGGCTACACCTTCACGGGATGGTACACCGAGCCGGAGGGCGGCAGCAGGATCACCGCCAACACGAAGATCGCTTACAGCGTGCTCCGACTCTATGCGCACTGGCGTAAGGACAGCTCCAAAACGCCTGTCAAAACCGTCAAGGCGAACGGTCATATCTATGCGCTGTATGACAACCAGCTCGGCTGGGAGGACGCCGCTGATTTCTGTGAAGAGCAGGGCGGCCATCTGGTCTCGATCAACTCCGCCGAGGAGAACCGGCTCGTATATGATATGATCAGCGACAGACAGGGCTACTGCTGGATCGGTCTGACATACACGGATCACGCCTCGGGTTGGGTATGGGTCGACGGTACCGACTATGACGACTATCACAACTGGTATGATCCCTACTACGGCACCACCGACTCCGGCGAGTACTACGCGATGATCTACCCGATGGATTACGGCAACAATCCCTACGCGAGTACATGGGATAAATGTACCGGCAGTGATTACTACTGTTCCTACTACGGCTACTACAATTCCTTCTACATCTGCGAGATCGACGATCCCGTCATCCTCGGCGATACCGACGGCAATACCGAGGTAGAGACTATCGACGCGACGCTGATCCAGCGGTATCACGCGGGATTGGAGCTCGGACTGTTCGACAGTGAGATGCGCGCCGACGTCAACGGTGACGGCGTCATCGATATCATCGACGCCACCTTCATCCTCAGATATTTGTCCGGCATGGACATCCCGTATGATGTCGGAGAATGGATCAATAAAGCGAACAATTATATGTGAAAAGACAGCGGACGTCAACAAGGCGTCCGCTTTTTTGCTGTCACCTATTGACACATCGCGCATAGAGTGATAATATATCAGCAGTGGGTTAAATCCCGCTAACTGAATAATCTTCGGGGTAGGGTGAGATTCCCGACCGGCAGTACAGTCTGCGAGCGCTGTCAAAGGCGCATGATACGGTGCGATTCCGTAACCGACGGTAACATATCTTTTGATATGAAGTCCGGATGAGAGAAGATATGATTGCGCGAACTGCTCCGTAGGTACCCGAACCTGCGGAGTTTTTGTTATCAACCCTGAAAAACACCGATCCATGCGACTGTAAAGAAACAGTGTCATTGCGAAGCCCATAGCCTCCCCGCGGGAGGTGCCGCAAAGCGGCAGGCTGTGGCAATCCCCCTGTCGTGCATCCCGTTTGCAGTGACCGGCAGGAGCCACTCCTCTTTGTGAGATCGCCACGATCGCAAGCACGCGTATTCGGATACTTTCAGGTGTAGTGACCCGCGCAAAATCCAAATCATATCTTGTGCTTTATACTGGTTTTTATTGAAAAACAGTATTGGTACAAAGGAGAAACAATGACAAACACAAAGAATAACGATCGACTCAAGTCGCTGCTCGCGATGGCGATGCTCACGGCGCTGGCTGTGGCGACAGACGTCTTTCTGCGGATCCCCGGCATCGGCGGCTTTCTCACCTATGAGCCCAAGGATGTGATCCTGACCATCGGCGCGTTCATCTTCGGACCCATCGCGGGGCTGATCATGTCGCTGGTCGTCTGCCTGATCGAGATGGTCACGGTCAGCACCACGGGCTTCATCGGACTGCTGATGAACTTCCTCGCCTCGGGCGTATTCGTCGGCGTGAGCTCCGTGATCTACTGGCGCAAAAAGACCATGTCGCGCGCGATCCTCGGACTGACGCTGGGCTCGCTGTCCATGCTGGTGATCATGCTGCTGTGGAACTACATCATGACGCCGATCTTCATGGGCGTACCGCGCGAGGCGGTGCTGCAGATGTTCCTGCCGCTGCTGATCCCGTTCAACCTGATCAAGGCGGGGCTGAACTCCGCGCTGATCCTCTTCCTCTACAAGGCGGTGGTCACCGCGCTGAGAAAGTCGCACCTGATCCCCGAGAGAGAGAGCCACGATGGCACGCAGAAGCGCTCGAATACCATCCTCACCGTCAGCATCTCCGCGGTACTGGTCATCACACTGATACTGGTCCTGCTGATCTTCGCGGGGAAAATGTAAAATATAATATACAAACGAAGGCTGCCGCATGAAGCGACAGCCTTTCTGTTTGTCAATATATGAGCAACCGTTTTCCAAACCTCCCTCTGACGAGGGTGCCGGAAATGTCGTAAAACCGACCCCGTGACACGCGTGTCCGATCAATCCGAGATATCGTTGTCCTGGTTGATGACGAATCGGTATTTCGGGTGCTGTTTGCTCAGCTTTTCGGTGATCTGAGCGATCAGCGCCTGTCGGTCGTCCACATCAAAGCTGACGACCAGATCGAACACCGCGGTCGAGGTCTTCTTATCGAGCAAGAAGCCGTGGATCTGCAAAATGTTCTCGTCCGCCATGACCTCGTCATGCACCTGATGGAACAGGGTATCGGTCTCGGGGTCGCTCAGATCGACCGAGTAGATCGAGATGCCCGTCAGGGCGACATTGTGCTTTTGATAGATCTCCGCGGTCATGCGGCGCTCCAGCGCGTCAAGCTCCGGAGCCGTGAGCGTGTGATCCACCTCGATGTGCACGGAGCCGATCAGTTGATCGGGACCGTAGCTGTGCAGGATCAGGTCATAGGCGCCGCTGACGCCGTCATAGGTGCAAAGCTCCTCTTTGATCTGACGGCTCACCTCGGAATCGACCCTCTCGCCCAATATCTGAGAGATCGTCTCGCGCAGGATATCAAAGCCCGCCTTGATGATGAACAGCGAGATCACCACGCCGAGGTACGCTTCCAGCGAAACGCCCCAGATCAGGTAGATGACCGCCGCCACCAGCACCGACGCCGAGATGATGGAATCCATCAGCGCGTCCTTGCCCGAAGCCGCGAGGGAATCGGAGTTCACCTTTTTGCCGACGCGCGACACATAGGTGCCCAGCACGATCTTGACCACGACCGCCACCGCGATGATGATCAGCGACGTCGCGCTGTAATCGGGCGTCTCGGGGGTGATGATCTTCTTGACCGATTCAATCGCCGCCGAGATACCGGCATAGAGGATGATCAGGGCGATGATCATGGAGCTGAGATATTCGATCCGTCCGTAGCCCAGCGGATGCTTTTTGTCAGCAGGCTTGACGGAGAGCTTCGCGCCGATGATCGTGATAACCGACGACAGCGCGTCGCTGAGGTTATTGACCGCGTCCAGCGTGACCGAGATCGAGTTCGCCAGCAAGCCGACCGCCGCCTTGAACGCGGCAAGAGCGAGGTTGGCGATGATGCCGATGATACTGGTGCGCACGATGATCTTTTGTCTGTTGATGATAACACGCCTCCCAAATCGTGATTGTTTATTCCATTATAATATATAAATGCAAAAGATACAATAGAATGTTGAATGAGTGTCAGAGAAATTGTTTTGTAGGGGAGGGTCTTGTTGCTCAGCCGCAGACGGCACCCCTCTGCCCTTCGGGCATCTCCCCAGCGGGGAGACTCCTCCTAAAACGTTTCCTAAATTGGTCACCTATCGCGAAGCACATCATTTTTCTGTAGGGTACGGCGCTTGCGACGTACCGCATGGCAGAAACGCCGTGTTCCTATTGATAGGTTTTCGATAAAGTAAACGCCCGTCATTCTCGGTACGTCATAAATGCCGTACCCTACGGAAACGCACATTTTCTCAACGGACGTTATATCTTAACTAACGCCCTACCGCGGGAGGGTCAAGACCCTCCCCTACAATAAACGTTTCTGACTCACCTATCAATGGGTGAGGGCGGAGCCCTCCCTTCACCGTTAACCGTTCACCATTAACCGTTAACCACATCTAAAACCGTTAACCACACCCAAACCGCCTCTTGCACAATCCCATGTCTTGTATTATAATAGGTAGTTAGAAAAGAGGGATCGGATGAGCAAGGCGCTGAATCATTTTAAAACCATCACCCACCACCGCCATCAGGTGATCCGCAACTGCTTTAAGGCGGGGATCCCGTGGCAGGGATTAAAGCACGATCTGTCGAAATATTCCTGGACGGAGTTCAGCGAAGGCGCGCGCTACTGGCAGGGAACACGCAGTCCGAATGACCGCGAACGCGAGGTCAAGGGCTACAGCGAGGCATGGATGCACCACAAGGGCAGGAACCGCCATCACCTGGAATACTGGACGGACTATTCCCCCGTCGACCGCAAGATCAAACCGGTCGAAATGCCGGTGCGCTATGTGGTCGAGATGTTCTGCGACCGCATGGCGGCGTGCAAGACCTATCAGGGCGACAAATACACCGACCGCAGTCCGCTGGAGTATTTCATCCGCGGCAAGAACCGCAAAGGACGCGTCTTTCGCGGAGAGCTGATGCACCCCGCGTCATGCGATCTGATCGAGCACTACCTGACCTATCTTGCCGAAAACGGCGAGGAAAAGGCGTTCGCCTATCTGCGTGAGGTCATCAAACAGGATAAAAAGGACAGAAAACTGAGAAAGAAGGCGCTCAAGGATGCCCAAGGAAATTGACGCGGCGGCGCAAAAACGCACACAGGACGTCAACCGCGTCGCGCTGCGGATGAAGCAGTATTACAGCGGCGACATGGACATGGTACAGCACTTTGTCCGCGTCTATACGCTGGCGAAAAGCATCGGCGAGCTCGAGCATCTGAGCGATGAGGAGCAGTTCGACTTAGAGCTGGCGGCAGTGGTACACAACGTCGAGGGCGACCGTATCCCCGTCGTGCGCGATATCCTGCGTGAATGCGGGATCGCGGAGGCGGCGTCGATGAAGGTCTGCCACATGGTGGAGAACGCCGAGAACTATGAGCACATCGGTACGCTCGACCACCAGATCCTGATCGAAGCGAAACTGATCGTCGACTTCAAGGAGCAGAACACCCCCGAGAAGGAGATCATCCGCAAGGCGGAGGATATCTTCCTGACCAACACGGGCAAGCTGTTCCTGAAGCGCGCGTTCCATTTATAATCATCCCGATAAAGAAAGGATAAACACCATGAAAAGAATCGTTAGTTTAGCCATCGTACTCGCCGTGATGCTTTCATCCGTGCTCTCCGCCTCCGCCGCGAGCGCTGAGGAGCTCCGCTTCTCGGAAGAATACAAATCCTCTCCCTATTACACCAAGCTGTTGCAGGCGTTGGAGGAGCACAAGGACGGCACCACCATGGAAAAGGTGCTCGCTGTCGCGCTCTCACAGGAGGGCTACGCGAACTTTGCCACCGAGGGCTATGACCTCGATCAGGCGCGTCGGGAGGGCAAGCTCTGGACAGGCGCCGAGCTGCGCATGAATGATAACCTCACCGGCAACACCGAGTACACCCGCTGGGCACAGCGCTATGTCATGGACAAAGATGAGAGCGAGCAGTATGCCGACTATGACTGGTGCACGATCTTCACGAGCTGGTGTCTGTATCAGGCGGGCTACTATGATGAAGAGACCTTGAAGCGCTATTTCTACTGCTACGTCGTCGACCCCAGGATCTTCTGGAGCGCCGACCAGTGGATCGAGTCCTTCAACCTTGA
>ONUI01000065.1 GCA_900320995.1 uncultured Eubacteriales bacterium | reverse complement strand
ACCGGCGGTACGGATGATGAGAGCGATGAAAAGCTCAGAGAGAGGGTAGCGGAAAGCTACCGCAATATCTCGAACGGCGCTAACGCCGCCTATTACCGCTCGATCGCACTCTCGGTCGACGGCGTCTATGCCGCCTCGGCGGTCGGATGCAGCCGCGGCATCGGCACGGTGGACGTTTATGTCTGCGACAGAGGCAGAACACTGGCGAATGAAAAGATACAGGAGATCCAGACGCTGTTAGATGAAAAGCGCGAGGTGAATGTCGACGTCAGGGCGTATAATGCCGCTGAGCTTGTCATCAATCTCTATATCCGTCTTGCCGTGAAGGACGGTTATGATTTTGCCGCTGTTGCCGAGAACGTCAGGATCGCCGTCACGGATTATATCAATGATCTGGGTATCGGCAACGATTTGTGGCTGAGTAACGTCGGCGAGGTGATCTACCATATCGAAGGGGTCTCGGATTATCGGTTTTTGGAGGGCTACGGCTCCGACAGAGAGATCCCGCCCACACGCTTTGCCAAGGCGGGCAGCATCTTAGTGAGGGATGTATGATGGCGGTATTTGACAAGATGAAAGAGCGCCTGCTGAAAGCGAGGGTGTATGACGATGACGCCGCGGCGCTTTGTTGGGAGCTCAGGGCATACGCCGCGGAGATCGAGCTTTTGTACGCACAGCTCAGAGAGATGTTTCAAGAGCGGTTCATCGCAACGGCACAGGACATGGGGCTGAGCGCGTATGAGAGGATATTCGGTCCGGCGAGAGAGGATGAAACAGTCGAAGAACGCAGGCGACTGCTGCTGCTGAGACTGAACCTCGGCAACGGAGATTTCACCGTGGACGGATTTCGCAGGGCGCTGGACAGCTTTGGGCTGAGTTATACGATCAGCGAGTTTCCTGCGATCGGCAGGATGAACGTGATCTCGCCGACAAATGATTCTCCTGCCGAGCAGGCGTGGATCAAACACGAGGTATCAAAGATCGTTCCCGCTCATATCGAATTCCAGCTTTCGTTCAACACGATGACATGGGAGCATTGGGACGCGCTGGACAGAACCTTCGGCGCCTTTGACAGTGACGATATGACATGGGATCAGATCGATAACCAAACCGATTCAGAGTAACAGAAAGAGAGCAACAGAAAGAAGGGTTTTATGGCAACCAGTAACTATACGCCGAATCTGCATCTGAGCGCGTGGGAGGCGTCCGACCGTCCCAAACGCGCGGATTTTGTATCCGACAATACCATTATCGATACACAGCTCGGCGGACATATCGCGAACGGCAATATCCACTTGAACGCCGATGAAAAGGCAAGGCTGAATGAACCGTTCGTCGTCATGATGTATGCGGGCAACGGTGAGGCTCAGCGCACGATCACGCTGGATTTCCATCCGAAATTTGTCTTTATCTACAAGCGCGGCGTACCGTTTGTGAGCTACAGCAACAGTGTGAATGTCGTTAATGCCGCCTCTGCCTCATACGGACAGGGTGGAAGCGTGGGCGTCAGTGTGACGAGCACCGGCGTTTCGGTGAGCGAGAGCACGGCGTCGAACGGAGTCAGGGTGAGTCTGAATGAGAATCTCGCTCAGTATACCTTGATCGCGTTCAAATAACCGATCAATAAATCATCCAAAGCCTGATCATCAGGTGAGGAAAAAAAGAAGCACTTCTGAGCATTTGACTCAGAAGTGCTTTTTGGTATTCGGATCAGTGATCGCTTATCTTTTAGCGGCACGACGGGGCACATAGACCTCACCTGTGTCGGAGCGAGAAGAAGAGCGGCGGGAGTATCCCTCATCATCATCCGCAAAACGTGATGTTCTGCGACGGGGCGCTTCTTCTTCATATTCGTCATATCTTTCTCTCTCTTCCATGCGTGCCGCGGAAGAACGATAGGCAGAGGAAGAACGTCTGCGCTCAAGGCGCTCAGCCTTTTTGACCGCGCTCCTGTGGGCGATGGTCGCGATAATGAAGTACAGGATACCTAATACGGAAAGTCCGAGAAGGGCATAACCGACATAGAGGATCCAATAGCCGTTATCCTCGACCTGCGTGTTTTCCTTGATAGCCGAGAAGTCGGTCACACCGGTCTGTACGGTTTTTTCATCCAGAGTGATATCGCTCCACTCGTTCGGCTTTGCGTCTTCCGCGCTCATACCGGAGGAATTATAGAGAGAAGAGGATACCGAGCCGGCTGCCGATTCGGTGCTGTTGACAACATAGTTGTTGCTGTTGGAAGGATCGCCGTAGTAAACCGGAGCGTTATCTTCGACTGTTCCGACGTTACCGGAGTCATAACTGCCGGAGTTGTAGTTGGAGTCGTAGCCGGAGTTATAGCCGGAGTCATAACCGGAATTGTAGTTGTTCTGGTTATCGTAACCGTTGTTGCCGGTATCATAGCTGTTGTTGCCGGATGACTGATCGTTCTGGGCAGTCTGCTGATCGTTCTGAGAAGTCTGTTGATCGTTCTGGGCTGGCTGCGGGTCGTTCTGGGCTGGTTGCTGATCGTTCTGGGCAGGCTGTGCGTTATTATCGGGTTCCGCATGGCATACGACCATCACTGCGCCGGAGATCATAAAGACGACTGCTATCAAAAGAGAGATAAATCTAAGTGATTTCTTCATAAAATCAACTCCGTTTAGTATTAGTCTTTATCTTTGTCTCAAACATGGAGGGTTTATAGCTGTTGCATGCGGAGGAGGGCTGTACATCCATATCTTCCGCGAGCTTCTTTAAGAGAGCGTCAAAGTCTTCACCCTTCATGGACTGGAGAACCTTTTTGCTGTTTTCAGAATCGTTGATGTAAGCGTCGGTCTGCTTTTCGATCGGTTCACGATAGATCATATAGATCTGCTTGGTGTTTTCATCATCACCGATCTGAACCGTCATTGCCTGACCGTCTTTCATATCCTTGATGGTTTTGAGGAGTTCATCGGTAGTGTTTTCATCGATGATCTCAACATTCGCGGTAGTGGGATCCTCGGTGACGTTGTAATCCTCCATATACTTCTTGACGACGTCATCATAGGATGTACCGCCGGAAACGTTGGAGGCATAACCCTCAAAAGAGGAGGTGTACTTCGCGATCTCTTCTTCCGAGAGGGGAGTGTTGTTGGCGGAAGTGGTGGTGGTAGTCATCGCGTCGGTCTGACCGCTATCAGCGGAGGTGTAGAGGTTAGCGGAGAAATACTTGTAAGAGGTGTAGTTCTTTGTGAAGTAATCGGTCAGATCCGGGGTGGATACCGCGGAGGGACCGCTCTCGCCGTACTCAGCCTCGAACGCCGCGTTCTTCTCGGCGATGTTGATGGTGTACTCCGCCATGAAGAAGGAATCAAAGCTGACGCCGCAGGGTTCGAGAACCGCCTTGAGGTTCTGATCCCAGTATGCCTGCTGGATGTAAGTCTTAGCCTGATCGAGCTCAGCCTGATCGACTGTGCATCCGAGCTCATTGTACTTGGTCTCGATCGCGACCGCATTCTGGAGCTTTTCCTTTGTCTTATTGGTGATCCAATCCTCTGCTATGGCAGTGTTGCCGTCCTCGTCGGTGATCTCAATCTTGAGGAAGGATTTCTTACCGTCGTATTTGCCTGTCGCGGCATCATAAAGATCGCTCTTCTGCGCGAGGGTCTGCGCCTCGTTATACGCGCTGTACATATAGTAGACGTATACGCCGATGGGCAGCTCGACGCCGTCCTTCTGGTAAGCATACTGCTTGGAAAGTGAGCAGGAGGCTACCGAGAGCGCCATGACGAGTGCAAGCACAACGCAGAGGATTTTTGTAAAATTCTTCATTTTAATTACCGTCCTTTGTACTTATCACGGGAAGGATAACTGCATATTTCCGCATGATAATATGATTTAACTAATATAATATACACTATTTTTGCGCTTTTGTCCAGTTTATTGGGACAAAAAAACGAATATTAACAGAATGTTAGTATTTGATTCTAAAAAAGAATAATAGCTATGCAAAAAAACAGGGCAGGAAGTCCTGCCCTGATGAATGATCGATTTGATGTATCGGTGTATTGATCCATGCGAAAACCGCAGGCTCAATCGGAAAAGATCGCCTTGAGCGTGTCGATGACCTTATCGGTTTTCTTCACACGAACCGCGATATAGGGCTTGCCGCCCGCGGAGAGCATAGCTCTGCCCGCCATCTTGCCGATCAGCTCGGGTACCTCCTTGCGGCGGATGTCGTTCAGATACAGCAGCAGTGAGGTGTCGTTCTGTCGGATCTCATAGACGCCGATCGCGGCAGCGCGGTTGCGCACCAGCGCGATATCGACCAGCCCCATGACCGACGCGGGTACGTCGCCGTAGCGATCCAACAGCTCGTCGATAACGTCACGCGCGTCCTCCCTGGAGCGGATGTCGGAGATCCGGCGGTAGGCGTCGAGGCGGTTGGAGAGGCTTTCGATGTAGCTCTCGGGGATATGCGCCTGCACCTGCACGTCGATCAGGCAGTCGTGTTCTTCGACGGATTCCGGCTGTTCGCCCTTCTCTTCACGCACGGCGTCGCCGAGGAGCTTGATGTACATATCGTAGCCGACGTCCTCCATGTGACCGTGCTGTTCCGCGCCGAGGATATTACCCGCGCCGCGCAGCTCGAGGTCGCGCATGGCGATCTTGAAGCCCGAACCGAACTCCGTGAATTCGCGGATCGCGGTCAGGCGCTTTTGGGAGATATCCGACAGCACCTTGGCGCCGTTGTAGGTGAAATAGGCGTAGGCGCGGCGGGAGGAGCGTCCGACTCTGCCGCGGATCTGGTGCAGCTGGGAGAGTCCGAATCGGTCGGCGTTCTCGATAATGAGCGTGTTGGCGTTCGGCAGATCGACGCCGGTTTCGATGATGGTGGTGCAGACGAGGACGTTGACCTCCTGATTGAGCATTTTACGCCATACGTCGCTGAGCTCCTGTTCGCTCATCTTGCCGTGACCGACCGCGATGTTAGCTTCGGGAATCGCCTCGCCGATGCGGATCGCCTTTGCTTCGATCCCTTCAACGTTGTTGTAGAGATAAAATACCTGACCGCCGCGCCTGAGCTCTCTGCGGATCGCCTCATTGATGACGGCGGAGTCGTGCTCGAGCACATAGGTCTGGACGGGATGACGGTCGAGGGGCGCTTCTTCGATGACGGACATATCGCGGATGCCGCTCATCGCCATGTTCAGGGTGCGGGGGATGGGGGTAGCCGAGAGGGTGAGGATGTCGATGTTCTTGCGCATCTCTTTGAAATGCTCTTTCTGCGCTACGCCGAAGCGCTGTTCCTCGTCGATGATCGCAAGTCCAAGATCGCGGAATTCCACATCCTTTTGCACCAGACGGTGGGTGCCGATGATCATGTCGATCTCGCCGTGTTTGAGCTTTTCGAGGATCTCCTTCTGCTGAGCGGGTGAGCGGAATCGGGAGAGCAGCTCCACACGGATCGGGTAGCCGTCAAAGCGGTTCAGCACGGTCTGGTAGTGCTGCCACGCGAGAATGGTGGTGGGGCAGAGGAGAGCGCATTGCTTGCTGTCGGACACGCACTTGAATGCCGCCCGCAGCGCGACCTCGGTCTTGCCGAAGCCGACGTCGCCGCAGAGCAGTCGATCCATCGGCACGGCGCGGGTCATATCGTGCTTGATCTCATCACAGCAGCGCAGCTGATCCTCGGTCTCCTCATAAGGGAAGCCTGCTTCAAAATCGTGCTGCCACTCGTTGTCGTCGGAGAAGGCGTGCCCCTGCGCCTGCATGCGCTTGGAGTAGAGCTCGATCAGCTCCTTCGCCATCTCCTTGGCGGCGGCTTTTACCCTGCGCTTGGAGTTGACCCATTCCTTGGAGCCGAGCCGGTTGAGCTTGACACGGCTGTTTTCCTTGGGGCCGATGTATTTTGCCACCAGATCGAGCTGGGTGACGGGGACATAGAGGTTGTCGCCCTTGGCGTATTCGATCATGATGTAGTCCTTCAAAAAGCCCTGCACATCCATTTTGCGGATGCCGCGGTAGATGCCGATACCGTGGATGGAGTGTACCACGTATTCGCCCACGGACAGCTCGCTGAGATTGTAGACCGCCTTGCCGTCCTTGGGGGTGCGGCGGCGTTTCTTTTTGTAAGAGGTGCTGACGGCTGACAGGGTGTATAGGATGAAATTCTGTTCGGGGTATTCGATGCCCGCGCTGAGCATACCGGGCATAATGTAGACGAATCCGCGTTCAGCGTCGTCCAATTCCTTGACATAGCGGGCGTTGACGCCCTTTTCGTTAAGCAGGGTACAGAGGTTCTCGGCGCCCTTTTCGGTACCGGCGAGGATGACGACCGCCATACTGCCGTAGCCGATATCCTCCAGATCCTCGATCAATGCGGTGCTCTGACCTGACCACGGCGAGGTCTGGCGCGCGTTGAAGGTCACCGCGGCAGACAGCTCCGTGTTGTAGGACGAGTGGGAGAAGGTGTCTAGGAAGATCGCCGCGCGGTCGAGCAGAATGTTCATGCTCTGCGTGAAGTTGAGGGAGTAGGTCTCAAAGCCGCGGCATAATACGCCGTCCGCAAACAGCGCTTTGAGTTCCTCCTTTTCATGGAAGTCCATGGAGCGGTCGCGTTCCTTGACATTTTTGTATTCGGAGATAAAGACAATCTCGTCATCGTCAAAATAATCGAAGAGGGTAGCGGGCTTGTCGTAGACCAGAGAAATGTATTTGTCATAGGTCGCGAAGCTCAGCCCGGATCGCAGCATATCCGCTTCCTTTTGCAGGCGTTCCTTTGCCTTTTGACTGCCTTCGCTTTTGAGATAGGCGGCCTTTCGGCTGATCTTGTCGGCGAGCTTTTCTTTGTCGTCGATCAAAATCTCGCCCGAGGGGGTCAGCTCGATCTCTTCGCAGTAATCGGTGCGGCGCTGGGTCTCGACGTCGAAGTAGTTGATGGTGTCGATCTGATCGCCCCACAGCTCGATACGCACGGGCGCGTCGCTGTCGGGCATGAACAGGTCGATGATGCCGCCGCGGATGGAGAACTGACCGCTGCCCTCGACGTTGTCGCAGCGCTCATAGCCGAGCAGGATCAACGATTTTTCAAAGGCGGGCAGGTCGATCTCGACGTCGGGCTTGAGCGTTTTGCTGACCGATTGCAGGACATCCTTGGGGATGGTGAACTGCGCCGCCGCGTCGAGCGTGGCGATGATGACGTCATAGTCGCCGCTGAGCATACGGCTGAGCACGTTCAGGCGCTGGTGCTCGTATTCATGCGACTTGATCTGCGACGGGATGTAGATGAAATCCTTCTTCGGATAGACCAGCGCGCGCAGTCCCATAGCGCTCAGATCGTTGCACAAAATCTGCGCTTCCTGCTCGTTTTTTATCCCGGCAGAGCGACGTGATGATATTGGCTTTGTGAACGCCCGATACGCCGATCGCCGCGGCGCGTGACCGGGTATGGACGGCATTGTCCAACGCCATGTACTGCTTGGTGCGTTGGATGACATGATCTAAAAATTGCATAGGCTTTTGCTTAATTATACAGGTTCATCGCCTTGTCAATGTCGCCGTCGACGATGTATTCCACCGCGCTCTTGATATCGGGCAGACGCTCGGCGATGAGCTTTTTGTCCTTGTCGGTAAAGCGGCTGAGCACCCAGTCCTTGAGCTCATAATCGGGATGCGGCTTTTTGCCGATGCCGATCTTGACGCGCGGGAACTCGTCAGAGCCGCTTCCGAGCCCTTGCGGCGGATGCGGATCACGCCGACGTCAAGGGAGATGTCATCAGACAGTATCACAACCTGCTGGGGCGGGATCTTGTAGAAATTCATCGCCTCGGTGACCGCCTGACCGCTGAGGTTCATATAGGTGGAGGGCTTCATCAGCAGACAGCGCTTGCCGCTGATCCTCGCCTCACCGACGGTGGATTTGAATTTGATCTTGTTGATCTTCACACCCAGCTCTTCGGCGATATAGTTGATGGCGATGAATCCCGCGTTATGGCGGGTGCCCTCATACTGCTTGCCGGGGTTGCCGAGTCCGACGATGATGTATTCGATGCTGTTGTTGGTAAATTCTTTCTTTTTGAAAAGCATTTGTTTATACTCCAAAGAAAGGGAGCGGCAAGGCTCCCTTTCACAATTAATCAGTTGTGATTGCCACACTCCCGATACTCATATCGGGAGCTCGCAATGACATTTGTTATACAAACATCGGAGAAACCGGCTTGTCCTCGTAGATCCTCTCGATCGCCTCGGCAAAGAGCGGAGCGGTGGAGAGTACGGTGAACTTGTCGAGCATCTTCTCCTCGGGGATCGGAACGGTATCCAGCAGGATACATTCCTTGATCGCGCTGTCACGGATACGGTCGATCGCGGGCCCGGAAAGTACCGCGTGAGAAGCGCAGGCGTATACCTCGGTAGCGCCGCCCTTTTCGACGATCGCGTTCGCGGCGTTGCACAGGGTGCCCGCGGTGTCGATCATATCGTCGACGAGGATACACTTCTTGCCTCTGACCTCACCGATGATGTTCATGACTTCGGAAACATTGGCGCGCTGTCTGCGTTTGTCGATGATCGCGATGGGGCAGCCGATCTTAGCCGCAAAGTTACGCGCTCTGGTAACGGAACCGAGGTCGGGAGATACGACGACAAATTCGTCCGCATGACCCTCGACCTTCTTCTTCATGTGCTTCGCCAGCATCGGAGCGCCGACAAGATGGTCGACGGGGATGTTGAAGAAGCCCTGGATCTGAGCCGCGTGCAGGTCCATCGTCAGCAGACGGTCCGCGCCGGCGGTGGTGATCAGGTCGGCAACCAGCTTGGAAGAGATCGGATCGCGAGCCTTGGCTTTACGATCCTGACGCGCGTAGCCGAAGTACGGAACAACGGCGGTGATGGAGGAAGCGGAAGCTCTCTTCATCGCGTCGATCATTATCAAAAGCTCCATGAGGTTGTCGTTGACGGGCGAGCAGGTCGACTGCACGATAAAGCAGTCGGAACCGCGGACGGATTCATGCAGAGATACCGCGATCTCTCCGTCCGAGAAGGTGGCGCAGTCGCTCTTACCGAGCGGGATGCCTAAGCAATCCGCGATGCCGTGAGCGACAGCCTTGTTGGAGTTGAGCGTAAAAATCTTGATGTCCTTACCGTGTGAATTCATTATGTGTCCCCCTAAATGAATTATTGTAATAATGTATATTAACCTTGCGGTTTGGAT
>ONUI01000047.1 GCA_900320995.1 uncultured Eubacteriales bacterium | reverse complement strand
GATCCTCCCGTACAGCCGACTGATCCGCCCGTACCCACTCAGGCACCCACCGAGGCTCCTCCCGCGCCTGTGGTACTTTTAGGCGACGCGGATGACGATGGCATCGTGTCAATCTTTGATGTGACATGGATCCAGCGCCATTTGAGCGGTGTTCCGCTTTCCACATTCAATGAGGCTGCTGCCGATGTTGACGGTGACGACAGCGTGACGATCTTTGACGCTACATGGATCCAGCGCGCGTTGGTCGGTGTTCCGATCCCCTATGACATCAATGTCGGATAATTACTCCCGTGAAAAGCGTTTGCTTTAACGGATAAAGATTTAATCAAGTATTTGCCCGCCGCGGGATCTTCCGCGGCGGGCTTTTGAAATATACGAATATGTATCGATTATGTATCGATGAACGCAGAGAAAAAACCGAGGTCACAGTGACCTCGGTTTTGACATTATTTCTTCGGTTTTGTCAGCAGACCCGCGATGGTATCCGCCCGGCTGGTAAGCACCTTTACGACCGCAAAGGCGACGCCGGTGATCACAAATTGAATGGCAAGCCTTCTTGTCAGCTTCTCCATTCTCTTTTTGAATTGCTCCTGAACCGCCTTTTTGATCATCATTTGCAGCTTATTTTGCGCAAATGTTGTCAGCGGAGATATGAGTTTTTTGATCATTATTCCACCGCCTCTTCTTCGCCGAATCTCTCCTTATACTCTACGGCAGTCTGAGCAGCCTCGAGCAGCGCCATGTCCGCCTCCATAGCGGCAGCATACGCAACCGCCTGACAGCACTCTGCGTAATCGAGAAGGTCGAGGATGTAGTTTTCCATCGAAGCCTTATCCTTGGCGTCGTTTCTCGCGTCGATCTTAGCCTTCAGCGCATCCGCTCTCATCTGAGCGTTGAGCTTGATCGCGTTGACCTTGCTCTCTCTGCGCTCGTCGGCGAGACGGGCGTTTTCCTTTGCGGCGTTGATATCGCCCTTGACGGTATCTTCGACGTCGTTGATCTCCTCGTCAACAGCCTCATCGAGCGCCTCAAGATCCGAAGCGGCGGCGTCGCTGAGCTGATCCAGTTTCTGAGATACAGCAGCCTTGTTCTCCTGATAATCCTGAACGATCGCGGCGTCGAGCTCGTCGAGATCGGCGTTGATGGAATCGATCGCCTGGGCGATCTCTTCTTTTCTCATTTCGTGAGCCGCCTTGGTCTTTTCGGTAACGGCAGCCATCTTCTCTTTGAACGCGTTCATCTTCGCCTGAGCAGCGGCGATCCTTTCTTCATAGGTCATTGGGGTGTTCCTCCTTTGGAAAATATCGTTTTGTATCTTGCCCAAAGATACTTGTTGCAAATACGCGCGTTCCGATGTGCGTGATTTGCTTTGTACAATGTAATAATATCACACGAAATACCGGTCGTCAATAATTCGACAAAAAAGCAGACATAAAAGCCTGCTTTTCTTTATGATTTCTTTTTCGGTGCTTTTTGCTCCTCATAAGAGTCCTTCATCGCTTTGACATGCTGTGAAAGAGAGATATCGGAGCACAACGGGCGGAAGAACAGCTCCGGCACCCAAACGAAATCTGCAATGTTTTATATCAAATGTAAAAATAATAATGACATTTTGTATTTTGTGTGATAGAATAACCACATGTATGTGATTCTTAAACTGTAGGCAGAGGAGGTTATTATGCTTTTTGAATCATTAGACAAGCTCAAGCGCAATTCGATCATGTCTTCGATCCTGTTGGTTGCGCTTGGCGTCATTATTCTCGTTTGTCCCGAGAATTACATCCCGTCGCTGATGCTCGCGTTCGGCTACACGCTGATCATCCTTGCCATCGTGATGATGTTGAATTTTTTCTCGGGCAAGAAATCCTTGATGGAGTATCTGAAGTTCTCCGGCGCATTGGTACTCGGCGTTGTCGGCATTTGTGTATTGGTGTTCAGAAGCGACATCATGCGCGTCCTCGCGTGGTTAGCCGGCTTTTTGCTGATCGTCGACGGCGGCCGCACGCTGTTCCATTCGTTTACCTATGCGCGCCGTTCCAGACGCAAGGGCTGGTGGGTCCTGACGATCCTGTCGCTCATGCTGATGGCGGCAGGCGTGATCCTGTTCGCCAACCAGTGGTGGGATACGCCCACCATGCTGATGAAAGCGATCGGCTGCGCGGTATTTTTCTCGGCGAGCGTCAGTGCGATCCGTTTGGTCTGGACATGGCCGCTGAGAGATACGAAGGGAGGTCTTGACGATGACGAATAATAACGATAATAATATCGAGAAGAAGGTCGACGCCGAGCAAAAGGTCGATACCGAAAAGACTGTTGATACGGAGCAGAAGGCTGAGCCCGAGAAGAAAGCTGAGCCCGAACAGAAGGCTGAGAATAAAGAAAAAAAGGTCGATAAAGAAGACCTTGAAAAAGAGATCGATCAGCTCAAGGCGGAGAAGAAGGACGAGTCTCAGAAAATGAGCGACCGCATGAAAGAGCTGTTAAAAAACGAGCTCAAGGATTACCGCAAGAAGGAAAAGACCCGCGGCGCCGAGATGCTCAGCATCTTTGCGGCTCATAACTATTACGCCAACGGCTTTACGCCCGAAGAGCTGCGCTCGACGCTCGAGGATCTCGGTCCGACCTATGTCAAGATCGGACAGATCATGTCCAGCCGTGTGGATCTGCTCCCCGAAGCGTACTGTAAGGAGCTCGAAAAGCTCAGACAAAACGTCAAGCCCCTTGATCCCGAGATCGCCAAGGCGATCATCGAACAGGAGACCGGCAAGACAATCGACGAGCTGTATCAGGAGTTCCGTGATGAACCGCTCGGCTCCGCCTCTATGGGTCAGGTCCACTACGCCGTGCTCAAGGACGGCACGCCTGTCGTCACCAAGGTACAGCGTCCCCTGATCGCGGATATGATGCGCGAGGACTATAAGATCCTCAAAAAGCTCGCGGGACTGGTCAATGTTGTTGCTGACAGCGATGACGAGGATCAGATGATCGATCTGGTCTCCGTGATCGAAGAGCTCGAAAAGGTAACGGATGAAGAGCTCGATTTCCGCATTGAGGCGAAGAATACCAAGTTCTTTAAGGAGAACTGTATCGAGGATGAAAACAAGATCTCCTGTCCCACCGTCTATGACGAGTTGACAACAGAGCGTATCTTCACCATGTCCTTTGTCGACGGTTACACCGTCTCCCATAAAGACAAGATCATCGAGGACGGCTACGATCCGTTAAAGCTCGGCCAGATCATTGCGGAGAACTATGTCCATCAGGTGCTCGACGCCGGCTACTTCCACGCCGATCCCCATCAGGGCAACATCATGATCTCAAACGGCAAGCCCTATTGGATCGATTTCGGTATGATCGGCCACGTCAGCGATAAGGATATCAACACTATCCAGGATCTGATCCTGTCGCTGCTCGCCGGTGACGCGGACGGTCTGGTCAACGGCATCACCTCCCTGGGCGCAACCTCCTCCAAAACCAACCGTGATAAGCTGATAGAGGACGCGCAGATGTTCCTCGACAAGTATACCGGCACCAAGGGTATCAGCGACATCGATATGTCGGTGCTCGTCGATGAGATCACCGAGCTGGCTTCGGCGCATCACATCACCATGCCCGGTCAGTTCACGATGCTCGGCAGATCCCTGCTCGCCATCGAAGGCGTTCTCGAACAGCTCTGCCCCGAGCTCGATCTGTTCAAGCTGTTGTCCGACAAGCTGGTCGAACGCAACAAGGAACAGTTCGATATCAAGGAAGTGCTCCTGAATGTCGGCAAGGATATCCTCAGCACTGGAAAAAAGATCGGTAAGCTCCCCGGATATCTCGCCGATACCATGCAGGCACTTGCCAGAGGCAAGACGAAGATCAACATGGAGATTACGGGCTACGAGGAGCCCTTGGAGAGGATCGGCGTTTATGTCAAATACGTCGTGCTCTCTCTGATCGCCTGCGTCCTGTTTATCGGTTCCTGTATCCTCGCAAGCGTCGATATACAGCCAAAGAGCGAGACCGGTATGCCGCTGCTCTCGATCATCGGTATCGTATTCTCGATCGCGCTGGCGATCTACAGCGTCGGTAAGCTGAGTAAAAAGAAGAAATAAAGCAACAAGATAGGGGGCTGTCGCGTCAAACCGATAGCCCCTCGGTCGTTTCATTTATTCAAAACAGTCATAGCGAAGGGTAAACACGTGTGTTTGCCCTGTGGCGATCTCAACTGCTTTTAGCCTCTCTTTGGTAAAGGAAGGTGCTGAACGTAAGTGAAGCAGAGGGATCGTTGCAATGCCTGAGCGCAGCGAGTTACCATTGAATTAACAATATAAAAGAGGATGATTTTTCATGAAAAAGCTGTTTTCGGAGATCCCTACCATCAAGGGAGAGCGCGTCACGCTCAGGGCGATGACGTTGGATGACGTCGACGGTCTGCGCGAGCTGACGGAGGATGAAGAGGTCTATCGGTATCTGCCGACCTTTTTGTATGAGAAGCAGCATGACGCGGAGTACACGATCCGTCATCTGTATGATGAATGTATCAAGAGCGCCCTGATCCTCGGCGTATATGTCGAGGGTGAATGGTGCGGCTTGGCGGAGATCTACGGTTATCGCGCGGCGCTGCACAAGGTGAGCGTCGGCAATCGTCTGCTGCGCCGTTGGTGGGGCAAGGGCATCTCGACCGAGGTGCTCGGACTGATGACAAAGTATCTGCTGGAGGAAACGGATGTACGGATCATCACCGCCAGCACGATGGCGAAGAATCAGGCGTCCGCCAATGTGATGAGGAAGAACGGCTTCAGGCACCTCAGCTACACCGTGCTCGAAAAATGGGGCTACACAAAGCCGATCCTGACCGAAAAATGGGTGAGGACAGGCACGGGTTATCGCAAGGAATACCGTTTTCACGATCAATAAACGACAAAAGATACAGCCGTATCGGAGGGTATCCGGTACGGCTGTTTTATGATCTTATCATCGTAAAATATCGACGCTTTGTCTATAACAAAACAGATCGTTCCGCTTTGGTTGACAACGATTATGTAATGACTTATAATTTGATTGAAAGATGTGAAAGAGAGGTTCGGAAGGTGCAAAAAGAAGATAATCAACAGTCGCTGTTGTTTCATATGATGAAAGAAGAATGGGAGCGCTCTATTAGAAATGCACTTGATCCGTTGTCCGAGCTTTTTGGAAAAACGGAAACAGACGACATTGTTCTGTTGACGGAAACACGGATCTATATCGGACTGAATGACGCGACGACGAAAGAGCAGTTGTTTGAAACAGAAAAATACATGGACATATTGAAGAAGGTTTGCCAAAGCTACAAGATTCCCTTTTCTGTCAACACCGAAGAGGGTGGCTATTATCATGAGGACGGTACCTATACGGAAGAAAAGTCCTTTGTGTTACTGCTAATCGGCGCCGAGAGGGAAACGGTGAAAGATATCGCGCGGGAGCTGTGCACGCTTTTTAATCAGGAATCCGTTTTGGTAACAGAGAATCAGATCGGTGGCTATTTCATCAGCCGTGAAACGAAAGAGTAGGGTGACTGTAGATATCGCGGAGCGCTGCTCCCAATGCTGTTTAACTGAATATGAAAAAAACAGACGTCATCGCGACGTCTGTTTTTTGTATCATTTCTTCTTTTTCTTTTTGCTATTCTTCTTTTGCTTTGATTCGTCGATCGCCGCCAGCTTATTGTCTTTCATTTCCTTGATCTCTTCTTCCGACGCGGGCCGGATCTTCAGCCCTTCCACGACCATAGCCGCGGTCTTGTTTTTGCGGCCGACCTTTTCATAGATGAAGCCGAACACGCAGAACACGATCGCGCCGATGAAGTTGACGAACAGATCCTTCATCGTGTCCAGAATACCGATGTCCAGATAACCGCCGTCGATCACGGTTACCTCGCCCGATCGGGTCGTGATCGTGGTGTTGACGATATCCTTCACCACGATGACATTCTGGTTGTTGGTGGGATCCAGCTTGGTGGAACGGATGGTGTCGACGATAAAGTCCTTTTGCATATCCGTGCCGAAGAACAGATCCATACCGCACTCAAAGAATTCCCACAGCACGCCGATGGTCATGGAGACACAGAACGCGACGAGGGTTAAGTACAGGGGAGACAGCTTGATCTTCTTACTGCTCCGGTTCAGCAGATCGACCGCAGAATAGCCGACCGCGGCAAAGAGAAAGCCGTTGAGCGTATGCAGCATGGTGTCCCAGATCGGGATGTGCGCGTAAAAATGCGCCAGCTCGCCTAAGATGTTCGCCGAGAAGATGAACAGATAGATGATCGATTCAAACAGCGGCGGGATGCTGATCCTCAGCGCACCCTTCAAAAACGAAGGGATGAGCAGCAGCAACAAGGTCAGAATGCAGGTGAAAACTCCCTCATAGTTACCGATGAAGATGGATCTGACCATGATCACGACGATCAGAATACGGAGGATGGTGAAGATGATGAACGTGGCTTTGTTTTCTTTGACACGCTCGATCACACTCCGCTGATAGCTTTTGATGAGTCCCATTGTAAAACCTTCCTTCTATGATACTGTTATTCGATTTGCCTCATGCATTATAGCAATCATTGAAAAGCATGTCAATACGGATCTATGCGCGGACGCCGAATTATAAGGATAAAATGTGAAATGCTACTTGACTATGCTCCCGCTTTTTGATAGTATATCAACATTGCACTGTCCCGAATAAATATTATTTCGAAGGATAACTATGAAAATCACCTGAGTATATGGAGAAGCTGCCCTTTACCGTTCGGTTCAAGGTACAGCTCGACGCTCCCGTCGACGCCGAATTGCTGGACAAGGCGGCGCAGGAGGCGATAAAAAGATTTCCGTATTTCAGCGTGAAGGTCGGCTTGGATGAGGGGCAGAACTACACCCTGACCCATAACATCAGACCCATCGCCGTACTGCCCGAAAAGGACGAAAGACTGGTCTTGGGCAGTGAAGAGGTCAACCGCCATCTGGTGGCGCTCACCTACAGAGACGACTGTATCTGGTTCAATTTCTCGCACTCCATCTGCGGTGCGTTCGGCGGTATGTTCTGGCTCAAAACGACCCTGTATCAGTATATGATCAAAAAGTACGGCGAGCTTGCCGCGCCCAAGGATCTCAAGTTCCCCGATTCTCCCGTCACGGACGGCGAGTATTTCTTCCCCGATGTGGATTCTCTCCCCAAGGACGAGCCGATCTATCGCTATGACGGCGGTGATTCCAATCTCGCGCTCTGGAGAACGCTCAAATATCTGTTCAATCCGTTTGTCAGCGAGTGCTACTACTATCAGGTCGAGATCCCGACCAAGGATTTCATGGATTACGCAGCGAGGATCGACGGTTCGCCGAACACCATTCTCGCGGCGATGATGGTCAAGGTGGGAATGGGTATCTTCAAAGAGAAGAAAGACACCCATCTGTCCGTCAGGATCGCGGCGGATTATCGCGACGAGATCGGCGCGAACGAGACCTACCGCGACTTTGTCCGCTTCATCCACATCCGTTACGAATGGGATATGAAGGACGAATCCATCGAGAAGCTCAATATGCGTGCCCGCGGCGCGATCATCAAGCAGAATCAGCCGGAGCTGGGTGTGGAACGCTTTGTCAGACTCCAAAAGGTGCACGACGGTATTGACGCGCAGCCCGATCTGAAGTCGAAGAAGAACTATGCGCTGAGCAACAGCGCCTTCCGCAGCGATCCGCGCGACAACAGCACGGTCAGCTATGTCGGAAAGATGGATTGGGGCGAGATGGATCAGCACATCAAGGGGCTGTATACGATCACGGACGGCGATTTGATGCTCGAGGTAAACGCCTTGTCGGATAAGTTCTGCATCACCTTCCAGCTGATAGACAAAAAGCGTCAGCCGCTGGAGCGCTTCTGTGAGATCCTCGACGGCGAAAAGATCCCCTATACGGTATCGGAGCGTTTCGCGCGCCGTCTGCCGAAGATCGAGCTGCCTAAGTGATCCAAGCGATTCCGCTCATGATCGGATGCGGACAGTTCCCGACCTAAATGCTACAGCGGGAACGCGACCGCGTCCCGATACATTTTTTTCAGAATGTTGATGAACGATGCAAGGCTCTGCCTTGCATCTGTTTTATGTGTGCAAAGAACACACTCGAAATGTTCCTCGCAGTCAAAGGGGATCCACGCGAACTGACCGCTGTGGTCGTTGAGAAATCCCGGCGCCAGACAGATCCCCCTGCCCGCGGCGATATTGACATAAGTCGTATCGTGATCCGCGCTGTTGAAGTAGTCGATCTTACCGCTCGCGATCAGCCGATGCTGTACCGCTTTCAGCGCGTTCGGAGAACCGCCGCCGACCATCAGCGTTCTGCCGTACAAATCGCTTTCGGTGATCCGATTCTTTTCGGCGAGCGGATCATCCCGCTGCGCGATCAGATAGATGCGGCTGTCGAACAGGTCGTGTACGATTACGTTCGAGAGCTGACGCGTATGCTCCCTGAGAGTGAACAGGATATCGGCGTCACCCCTGAGAAAGCTGTCCATTCCGTTTTCATATTGAAATTTCGGCACGATCTGGACGTCCGGCGCCACTTGGTCAAAGAGGCGCATCGCTTCGGGCAAAAAGTAGATCGCCTGACGCACCATCATACTGACGGTGATCGCGTCCTTATACTTCGCGCTGAAATTCTGCCCCTGCTCGATGGCTCTTTTCAGATCCTCGCGCATCCCGGAAAGGAAGCTCACGAACTGAGCGCCGGCTGGCGTCAGTGAAGCGCCCTTTCCGTTGCGCTCAAAGAGGGCAAAGCCGATCTCCTCCTCGAGCAGTCTGATCTGGTAAGAGAAGGTCGGCTGACTGACGAATTGATTCTCCGCCGCACGGCTGAAATTGAGCGTCCGCGCTAATTCAATGCAATAGTCGATCTGTTTTGTTGTCATCACTGCACCTCTGTTATTTAATATTTCAATCAATTATAGCATATTTCGATTGGACTTTGCAATAGATTTTGGGTATAATAGAGTCAGAAAAACAAACAGGAGGTCATGATGATGGCTAAAACACTGATCGCATATTTTTCCAGAGCAGATGAAAACTACTTTGCGGGCGCGATGCGCTACGTAAAGGTCGGCAATACCGAGATCGTCTGCAATCTCATCGGTGAGCTGATCCCGGCGGACACCTTCAAGATCGAGATGGAACAGCCCTACTCGCCGGTCTATATGACCTGCATCGACGAGGCAAAGAAGGATCTGCGCGCAAAGGCGCGTCCGGCGCTGGTATCCATGCCCGATTCGATCGACGAATACGACACCGTCGTGCTCGCCTATCCCAACTACTGGGGCACGATGCCGATGGCGGTATTCACCTTCCTCGAGGCGTTCGACTTCTCCGGCAAGACTATCCTGCCCCTGTGCACCAACGAGGGCAGCGGCATGGGCGGCAGTGAGCGCGATATCAAGCGCGCTTGTCCGGGCGCCGACGTAAAAAACGGGCTCCCGATCACCGGAAGCAATGCCGCGAACTGCAAAGGCAGCGTACAGCGTTGGCTCTCCGCAAACGGCCTTTTGTGAGGGAGTCTATGGACGACAGAGAAACGATCCACGATTTGTACCGCCGTTACTGGCAGTATATGATCGATAAGGAGATCGGCGGATTAAGAGGACTGATGGCGGACGATTATGTGCTCATACACATGACCGGCGCAAAACAATCGGGAGAAACCTTTCTCAGCGAACTGAGGGACGGCACGTTCAACTATTATTCCGCCGATCACGACAGTATTGAAGTGTCCGTCAGCGGCGATACCGCAACGATGATCGGCAAGAGCCGCGTCACCGCCGCGGTATACGGCGGCAGAAAAAGCAGTTGGCGGCTGCGCGGTGATTTTACACTGAGAAAAGAAAACGGAATCTGGAAGCTCGCTTCTTCGCGGGCATCGACATACTAAAGGAGGATAACATGGAAAGTATCACATTGAACAACGGATTGAATTGTCCCGTCATCGGGATCGGTACCTATATGCTCGCGCCCAAGGACGCGCAGAACAGCGTGAAAGAAGCGCTGAAAATGGGTTATTCCCTCGTCGATACGGCAAACGCCTATGTCAACGAACGCGCGGTCGGACGCGGGATCAGAGAAAGCGGCGTGGATCGCAAGGAGGTTTTCCTTTCCACCAAGCTCTGGCCCAGTGAATATGAGAACCCGAACGCGGTCGATGAAACGCTCGAACGCCTCGGCGTTGACTATGTCGATCTGCTCTACATCCACCAGCCCGCGGGCAATTGGCTCGCCGGATACCGTCAGCTGGAAAAGGCATATCGGGAGGGCAAGGCCAAAAGCATCGGTATCTCCAACTTCGAGGGCAAGTATATCGCCGAGCTGGAAACCAAATGGGAGATCGCCCCGCAGTTCATCCAGGTGGAGGCGCACCCGTATTTTACGCAGAAGGATCTGCGCGTCACGCTCGACAAATACGGTATCAAGCTGATGTCGTGGTATCCGCTCGGTCACGGCGACAAGAGCCTGATGGAAGAGCCCGTATTCGTCGAACTCGGCAAAAAGTACGGCAAAACACCCGCGCAGGTCATCCTCAGATGGCATACGCAGATGGGCTTTGTCGTGATCCCCGGCAGCAAGAACGTCGCTCATATCAAAGACAACCTTGATATCCTCGATTTCACGCTGACAGAGGACGAGATGGCGCGGATCGCGCTCCTCGATAAGGGCGAGCGCTACTATCACCGCACCGATGAACAGTTAGTGCAGTTCGCCGCGTGGCGTCCCGAATTTGAAAAAGCGTAAAGGAGAGAAATTATGAAAAGGATCATTGCCATTTTAACGGCGCTGGCGCTTCTGCTCGCTCTCGCCGGATGTTCCGCGAATAACAGCACGAAAGAAACCACTGCTCCCGCTTCGGCAACGACCGCACAGGCGGAAGGAACAAAAGCAGATACTGAGAAAGCTTCAGGCAGTAAAGCGCTGGTCGTCTACTTCTCCCGCACGGGCGAGCAGTACGGCGTCGGCGTGATCGAAAAGGGCAATACCGCGATCGTAGCGGATATGATCGTCGAACAGACCGGCGCGGACAGCTTTGAGATCCTGCCGAAAACCGACAATTATCCGACGACGTACAAGGAGCTGACCGATGTCGCGAAGGATGAACAGAATCAAAACGCGCGTCCCGCAATCAAGGACACGGTGCAGAACCTTGAGCAATACGACACGATCTACCTCGGCTATCCGATCTGGTGGGGCGATCTGCCGATGATCTGCTACACCTTCCTCGAGAGCTACGACTCTTCCGGAAAGACCATCGTTCCGTTCTGTACGCACGAGGGCTCCGGCAACGCGGGTACGCAAAGCAAGATCCAGTCCGTCGTCAAGAACGCGACCGTCAAAGAGGTGTTGGCGATCACCGGCACCGACACACAGAAGGATCCCGACAGCGTCAAAACGACGGTGACCGGGTGGCTCAACGGCTCGAAGTAAACGGCGCCGTACAACCTCATTTGTCAAAAGAATGATACAGATCAACACCAGCGGGGACGACTTCCGAGTCATCCCCGCTTGTGTTTGAACAGGGTGAATTATCGCCCCGAAAGTTATCGGATTCTGTTGACGGAGAGGATAGATACGGTTATAATATTACTATGAATCGTGCAGTCACAAAAGGACAGCACGGAAACCGGATCGCAAAGGGTACTTGCCGGACAGAAAGGAAGAACGATCGGATCATGGAAAAAACCATACAGGATAAGTTTGAACTGACTGCAACGGAGATCGACCGTTCCGTTGACGCGACGGCGGAGCTTTTGGCTGAGCAAAAGATCGATTCCAAGGACGCGCTGCGCCTGCGGTTTCTTTTGGAAGAGACCATCCTCAATTACCGCGACGAGCTCTCGGAAAAGGCGGTGGCTTCTCTGCGATTTTCCCGCTTCTTCGGCACCTTCCGCATCTCACTGCGGGTGAAGGGAGAGAGCTACGATCCTTTCAGAGAGGAGGATGACTCCGATACGTCCGTCATGGGATCGCTGCTGGCGAATTCCGGTTCGCTGAACCGGGCGTGGCGGTATCGCAACGGATCGAATTTCGTCACCTTCACCGCGACCAAAAAACGCCGTATCAGTCAGATCGTCCTGATCCTCCTCGGCATTTTGATCGGCGCGGTAGTCGGATCCCTGTTCACGCTGATCGCGCCCGATACGGCGCCTGTTGTCGCCGAGCGGATCATCACGCCGCTCACCAACGCTTTCACGGGACTATTGTGCGTTATGGCGACGCTGATGTGCTTCGGCGCTATCGTCCTCGGCATCGTGCGGCTGGGCGATATCTCCACGTTCAGTAATATCGGAAAACGGATGATCCGCAGCTTCTTGCTCGTGTCGTTCGTCCTGACGCTGATCAATACGGCGTGGATGGTACCGGGCATGACCTTCGGCGGATCGTCGCAGGTGTCGATCGACTTCTTCGACTTCTTTGATATCATGATCGATTTTGTGCCGCACAATATCATCTCGCCCCTGCTGGAATTCAACTCCGTCCATATCATCATCATCGGCGTGATGTTCGGCGTTACCATGCTGAAAATGGGACAGAAGGCTGACCGCCTGACCGAGATCTTTGACGAGATCAACGTCGTCGCCATCCTGTCCAACTCCTACCTCAACCAGTTTATTTCCGTCTATGTCGGACTGATGGTCTGCGGGCTGATCATGTCCGGTCAGCTGGCGGTGATCACGGGCTTCTGGAAGCTCTTTTTGATCGTCGTCGCGGGTGAAGCCGCCACCCTTATTGCGTATACGATCGTCGTCTGTACCCGATTGAAGGTGAATGTGCGCACCTATCTGCACAAGCTGCTGCCCTCGTTCATGATCTCTCTGACCAGCGCCAACGTCGGCGCGGCGTTCACCACCACCATCGACACGCTGATCGGCCCTCTGGGCTTGGACGCGGACTTTGCGCCGATGGCATATAACCTCGGCGGAATCCTGTTCCGTCCGGGCTACTGCATCGTTTTTACGGCGTGCAGCCTGTTCACGGCGGATCTGTACGGCATCGAGGTCACATGGGTCTGGCTGCTCGCGGCATTTCTGCTGTCGTTCATCCTCTCGGTGGCGACGCCTCCGGTGGTCGGCGGCACGACCGTCTGCTTCTCCATCCTGTTCTCACAGCTCGGGATCAAGGCGGATGCCCTTGCCGTGATCATCTCCGTGAACGCGGTCTTTGAGTTTTTGACGGTAGCCGTCAACAACTACTGCCTGCAAAGCCAGATCGTCCTGCTGGGAAACCGGTTCGGCAAGCTCGATCACGAACGCCTCAGAGCGTCTTAAGACACAACAAGCGGCTCCCTTTGGGAAAGGGAGCTGTTGAGGCGTTAGCCGAAACTGAGGAATTGTATTAAATTGTTTGAGCGAAGCGAGTATCTCAGATTCTTCAATCATCATTATTCAGTAACACAAAAGCCTTCCCTTCGCGGGAAGGCTTTTTGTTACGATTCTGTTTCTTCTAAAGCGAGCTGTTCGGCGCATTTCTCCGCGCTGGCGTATTTGAAATACCGCACCTTGATATCGTTCTTGCGAATGATATCGATGATCTTATAGAACCCGGAATGAGCCATGGCGTTGGTCTGCATCCAAACGACCTCGGCGTTCAGGATCACACCCGAATTCGGCTGCTCCGACGCGCCGATGAACCTGACGTTGTTCAGCAGGGGCTTGATCGCTTTTACCCACGACTCGTGGCCGCCGACGATCACGGTGCGCTGCTTGACCGAATAGGGGAATTCGACGGTCGTGACGTTCTTTTCCTCCGTGTCGCATGATTCGCGGATCATGGAGCGTAGCTCGACAAGCTCGGCAGTGGTGGCGTCCGCCGTCTTTTTTGTTTTATCCAGCTCGGCGGTCAGATCCTTGTTGCGGTGTTTGATCTGATTCACCATGTCCTTCAGTCGTCTGATCTGCGCCTTGAGCTTTTTGATCTCCTCGGTCTGGCTTTCGATATCCTGCTGCTTCTGCGCGCTGTCATCCTCGACCTGCTCCTCCTCCGCTATCTGAAAAGCAGGATCCTTTTGATTGACCGCGTGAGCTAAGGCAAAATAGTTATAGAGGGCGCTCCTTGCTTCCGGCGCAAGCTCCGTTTCTGAGAGAAGAGAGTTCGTAAACGAGATGCTTTCTCCCGATCTGGGCGGGATCAAGCCGGACGTCAAAAACGCGAGCTTCGCGATGCTGGTCATCGTCCGGTGATTCTTCAGCACCGGAGAAGGGATGTTCAGCTCATAGATGGTATCGGTTGATTTATCCTCATGCCAGTCGGGATCCTTTTCGATCAGCGATTTCAGATATGGATAGTCGATCCTGATCTCCGGCGCGTTCCCGTCGGGATCGACCACATTGGAATCCGCCCACGGCAGGCATTGGCACGCGAAGGCGAGGATATCGTAGCTGAGATTATACAGCCATGCGTAGTCGCTGTGCGCGTCGAGCAATGATAAAAACGCGAAACAGATCGAATAGGGATTGCGGATGATCGGAGTCCGCACGCCGAGATAAACCTGCATATCGATCGCCTCGGGGGTGTTGCCGTTGATCCAGTCCGGGATCAGCATCACATACAGGTACAGCGTCTCGATCATATCGTTCCTTTTGCCGATCTCCTTTGCCAGATCGTCGAGAAGGATCGCCCGCTGTTTTAGCTCGGGCGGTACCTCGGGGGTCGACGCTGACCTTGTTACGACGGGATCGAACAGATCGCTGTTTTGCCCGACCATCGGGGCGGCGGGCGCTTTTAGCTGCATATCCTCATATCCGGATAACTGCTCTTTTAAGCCTCTTATCATTTTCTTCTTCAACTGCAGTCGATCGCCGTGGAAGCTGTTCACGATGGACAGCAGGCTGTCAAAGAACTCCCATATCAGGTCGATGAGATCCTGCTGAACACTGCGGATGACCTCCTTGTCGATCAAGGACATCACCGCGTCAAAATTCTTTCTGTCCTGAGTGGGTTCATTCGTATCGCTTTTGGTCAGTCCGGTATCCGCTTCATCGCAGAAGGCTCTGTCCTCGCGATAACCCTTCATCCCTCTGTTCCGGTTCCGGATCAGATAAAGCATACATTTCAGCTCGTCATCATGATGGACCGAGTCGGAAAGATAGGGGAGATAGACGCTGTCGATCTCCCTGCGGGAGGTGGGGAAGTATCGGAGCGCTTCTTCATACACATCGTTGGCTTTGAGGTGATCCAGCATCCAGATCGCCATGGCGAGCTCCGCGTAGTAATCCTGATCCAGCGTCTGAAAGGATAGGGTCGCCAACGGACCGTTAAAGTGCATCAGCTGATCCGCGATATCCAGCTCGGGATATTTGTCGCCGAAACGCTCCTGCGCCTCGGCAAACAGATGCAAAAGCGCGGTCTTTCTGCGCTCTAAGACCGGATATTCCCAGTCGTTGTTTTCCGGAAGCCCGACGCCGAAATCAGCGTCCTTGAACAGGTTGATCCTGTCGACAAAAAACGCGTCCAGCTCCTTTGCCTTTTGCAGTTTCGTGTTCGGATCGGCAAGGTCGGGACGGGTCGGCGCGACCTCCTGCTCCAGCTTTTCCAGATCGCTCTTGATACGGTCGATAACATTTTGGATCGGATTGTTTATACTCATCGGCAATCATCCTCAAAAAGCATTTTCCCTATTATAGCAGTAGAACGGATGCTGTGTCAATCACTTGGGGGTCTGTCCGCACGGTCCTATCATTCGATAAAAAAAGCGCGGCAGTCGTTGAACTGCCGCGCTTTGAGTATCGATGATGATCTTCTGTCATTCCGCAAGAACGTCCTTGTATTCCTCTTTGTCGGTCATCATCTTTACGGCGTAGGAGCACAGCGGAAGGATCCTCTTCTGTCTGACGCGGGCTTCTTCGATGAGCTTGTTGACCAGCTTTTTAGCGATCCCCTTACCGCCGTATGCCGGATCGACGCCGGTGTGCGTGATCGTCCATACCGAACCGCTCACCGTGAAATCACATTCACCGATCACGTTGCCGCCATCCAGCGCGACGCTCCTGCAATTGTCCTCGTCAAATTCGATCGCGATAGGATCGGGCGATTGACCGAGCCTGCGCTTGACGATCGCTTCCGTCACGGCAGTCAGCACAAGCTCGCCGTTTTGATTGCATACGTCGATCGATACCTCCGCGATGCCGTTTTTCCCGCAAAGACGGGCTTTTCCCATTCGATCTTCGTCGACTTGCCCGCGAGCAGCTGCTCGCCGAAGAAATCGACCTCCAGATATTTTGCCCATACCTCCAGAAACGACATCACGCCCGGGGCGATCAGCTGTCCGAACGGCGTGGTCTTTGCGTATTCCTCGTCGGTATGCAGCGGGACGTTATCATAGTCTTTCGCGAACGCCAGCATCTTTTCCTTCTCGATCATCGCCGGCGCCGTGTCGACGGTCATGCCGATTGTTAAATCATCAAAATACATGTCTATCCTCCGTTGTTCTGATTATCACCGCAGAAAGCGGCAGTCAAACGGCGGCTCATGCCTTGCGTTTAAAAATGCGGTCGCCGAGCTTGAACAGCATCGGATACACGCCGATGGTTACGAAGATGATCACACAGTAGCGTGCCGCGCGAACCGCGTAGGACGCCATAGAAGCGGCGTCGAGGAATTCCTTGCTGAACGGGAGCTTCAGCAGGGTGTTGATCCCGAAGTAGATGCCTACGCCCAGTACCACGCGCAGGATACAGCGCAGGACGTTGCGTGTGTTCTCAAACTTGACGAATCTGCCCTCAAATTCCACCGCGAAGATGAAGCCGACCAGAATACCGAAGGCAGTGTAATAGTCGGCGCTTTTGCAATAGAACCATCCCGGCAGAGCGATCAGCACCAGCAGACCGTAGAAGACCCAGCGGTTTTTGATGGCGCGCTGCAGTGCGGGAACGAGGAAAACCACGATCAGACCCATCGCCCAGCCGCAGATGACGTCTGTCGGATAATGGACGCCGAGACAAAAGCGTGAGATACCCACCAGCAGCGGAACGATGATGCCGATGACCGTCAGGATCCTGTTCTTTTTATAACGGCCGAGAGAGGTATACAGTGCCACGGCGTTGGTCGAATGACCGCTGGGGAAGGAGAATCCCTGTGCCGAGATATCATAGATATCGGCGCCGCTTTTCACGGGCTTGAGGCATTGGATCCCCGGGTTGTCAAAGTACGGTCTGCGCCTGATGAAGATGTTTTTGATCATGGGGTTGAGGGTGATACCCACCAGCACATTCAGTCCGACATATTTGCCGTATTCTTTCTCCCAACACCAGTACAAAAAGCCCAACACGGCAACGCACACCAGCTGATCGCCCATTTCGGTGATCACTGACATGATCGCGGTGCCGACAGGGCCGAGCCACGATTGGATCCACTCCATCAACCTGACTTCCCATTCAAAATAAAACGTATTTCCCATTATCCTCTCTCCTTTATATGCAAACGTTTTGTATTGCTGTTCTATTATAGCATGATTGATCCGAAGCTTCAATAGCGGGATCAAAATCGGCTGCAAGTCATCCGGGATGTCCGCAAAAACCCCCGCTCGGCTCTGTCCGGACGGAGGGGAAAATGCAGTATTTGCGAGAAAATGAATTACCGCTTATTTTGTTTTCGTTTTTTTGCCGAGGTTTATAGACAAGCCACCTGTTTTCTGTTATGATTACGATGATCAATCAAAACATATCAGAAAGGAACGATAACCATGGACAACGTACAAGAATTAAGA
>ONUI01000076.1 GCA_900320995.1 uncultured Eubacteriales bacterium | reverse complement strand
GATCGCGGGCGATCTTCTCATATACATCCATCGGGCGGGTCATCAGATACGGGCTGCCCCTGAGCACCCTTTCCTCGCCACAGAGCATACACAGCGGTGTGAAAAAACGCAGGGTACTGCCGCATTCATTGCAGTTGAGCACAGCGGTTTTCCCGATCTTTTTGCGCACATCCGTCCCTTTGACATATGCTGTATCGCCGTCGAGTCGGATCTCGGCGCCCAGCGCCCTCAGGCAATCGATCGTCGCCTTCACATCCTGTGAAAACGCCAGCCGCCTTACAACGCTCTCACCCTCGCTCAGTCCCGCGCAGATCAACAGTCGATGCGCCATACTCTTTGACGGCGGCGCCGTGACCGTACCGTGGAGTACGGATGGCTTGATCTCAACCTGCATAGCGTTCCCTCAGCATTTCCATCGCTTCCATGTAGCCGTTCACTCCGTGACCTGTGATCGTCGCGAAACACGCGAGCCGTACATAGCTGATCTGACGGAATTCTTCGCGTTTGTCCACCTCGGAGATATGCACCTCCGCCGCGGGAATCGACACCGCCTTGAGCGCGTCGAGGATCGCGACACTGGTGTGGGTATACGCGCCGGGATTGATAACGATGCCGTCGACCTCCCCGTACGCTTCCTGTATTTTATCGACCAAATCACCCTCGTGATTGCTCTGGTACAGCTCGACGTCCACACCGATTCTCGCGGCATGATCCTCGATCAGTTTGCATAGATCGGCATAGGTCGTCCTGCCGTAGATATTCGGTTCACGAATGCCGAGCATATTCAGATTCGGTCCGTTAATCACTAAGATTTTCATAAGTTCTCCTCTGTTAGTTCTCTCTTTCCAAAAGATACTATCATTTTGTCAGGCTCCCTTTGGGAAAGGGAGCTGTCACCGAACGGTGACTGAGGGATTGCATAAATCGAACGAGCGATAGCGAGATACATTTGACAAAATGACCTCTGAGAAACCGAGTCTTACTCCCCGTTAATCACAGAATCCGCTACGTCCTCGGGATCGCAGTCACCGTCGATGATGAAATCGGCGGTGCTCATATAGGTATCGATGCGCTTTTTGTACAGACGCAGGATCTTTTCCTTTTTATCCGCGAGCGGTCGGTCGTCTGTCGGAATCAGGTTTTCGGGCGATCTGTCGATGAAGAAGATCGCGCCGTTATGCCGCAACGCCTCGACATTTTCGGGGCGCATCACCGCGCCGCCGCCGAGGGAGATCACCTTGCCGCTGTATGCGGACACTTCTTTGATCACGGCGGTTTCCAGATCGCGGAAGTATGTTTCGCCTTTTTCCCTGAAAATGGTCGGGATATGACCCTCACGCTCCATGATCAGGCGGTCGGTGTCGATCAACTCCCGACCGAGCTGATCGGCAACGAGCTTGCCAACGGTCGACTTGCCCGAGCCGGGCATACCGCTCAGCACGATATTTCTTTTATCGAAATATATTTCATCGTAGATCTTGTTGGTCAGCTTGATCACGTCCAATTCCTGTCCGAGGAATCTCTCCGCCGCCAACACCGCCTGCGCGACCAGCATATACAAGCCGCCCGCGGCGTCGATCCCACGCTTTTGCGCCGATAAGACCAACCTTGTTTGCAGGGGGTTGTAGATCACATCGATCACACCGCTGAGCCGCGGGAATCTGTCGATATCGATCGGGCAGTCAAAGATGTTCGGGAACATCCCGCAGGGGGTCGCGTTGATGATGACGTCCGCGTCACTGTGCGCAGCATACACATCCTCATAAGTGATCGCACCCTCACATTCACGGCGGCTGACGCGCAGGATCTCCTTTGCGCCCATCCGATCACAGACCGCCTTAGCCGTCAGCGAAGTACCGCCCGTGCCGAGGATCAGTACCTTCTTGTACTTCATCACCACGCCCGCGCGCTCGATCAGCGCCTTCATCCCGCCGAAATCGGTATTGTAGCCGCAGAGGATCCCGTCACGGTTGACGATGGTGTTCACCGCTCCGATCGCCTGCGCGTCGGGGTCGATCTCATCGAGCAGCGGGATCACATCCTGCTTGTAGGGGATGGTGACATTGATCGCCTTAAAATTCTTTTGAAGAATAAAATCTTGCAATTCTTCTATTTTTAGTTCTTTCAGAGAATATTGGTAATACCCCAATTTCTGATGTATTTCTTTAGAGAAGCTGTGAGGCAGCTTCTCCCCGATCAGTCCGTAGTCCATATTTTCTATCCTTTATACAAAATAGGAATCAGGTGAGGACGGAGTCCTCCCTCAACTATTCACTATTCACTATTCATTATTCACTGTCGCAGCGCGACACGAGCCAATCCGTGCCGTTGATGAAATCGACCGTATCCTGCGCCTTGAAGATGGACGGCGTCGGCTTGACGGCACAGCGGAACACGATCGGCATACCGTTGGTGATGCCGCCGTTCACGCCGCCGTTGTGATTGGTCGCCGTTTTTATTTCGTAATCGGTTGAGATTGCCACAGCCGCTGTTGCGGCTTCGCAATGACCTTTCCGGACTATATAATAGCTATCGTTGTAATCGGAGCCTCTGCCGTTCACCATTGCGAACGCGTCGCCGAACTCCACGCCTTTGACGGCGGGTACAGAGAACAGCGCGTGACTGAGCACGCCCTCAACAGTATCGAACCACGGCTCCCCGACGCCCGCGGGCATTCCGATGACGGCTGTTTCCAGCACGCCGCCGACGCTGTCGCCGTCCTTTGCCGCCTCTTCGATTTGCGCTTTCATTTCTTCGCCTTTTTCACTGTCGAGCACGGAAAAATCGAGCATATTCAGCTTCGCGATATCCGTCTTGATATCGCCGAAATCTATATCCGCAACGCCGCCGCAGGAGCGGATATGCGTGCCGATCTCGATCCCCTTGTCACGCAGGGCGGATATCACGATCGCGCCCGCCGCGACCAGCGCCGCGGTGATGCGTCCCGAAAAGTGACCGCCGCCGCGATAGTCCTCATAGCCGTGGTACTTGGCGTAGGCGGTATAGTCGGCGTGACCGGGTCGCGCCAGTGAACGCGTCGCGGCATAATCCTTGCTGTGCTGTGCGGTGTTGGGGATCAGGATCGCGAGCGGCGTACCGGTCGTTTTGCCCTCAAAAACACCGCTGACGATCTGATATTCGTCCGCCTCATGGCGCGCCGTGCCGATCTTGCCGACAGGACGGCGTTTATCGAGCTGAGCGCGGATGAATTCCTCGTCGATCCCAATGCCCGGCGCTATGCCGTCCAGTACCGCGCCGATCTGCGCGCCGTGGCTCTCGCCGAACAATGTGATCGATATACTGTTTCCGAATGTATTTTTCATAGTGTTATTCCCATCTTAGGATGTGTTTCTTATAATAAGATTGATTCGTCGATTCGTCGGAAGTGTTTCCACCTCATCCGTCATCCTTACGGATGACACCTTCCCCTCAAGGGGAAGGCTATATCCCTATCATTTGTATCTTAGGATACAGCTCCTTAAATCGCACCTTTTTCATCTCATATTCGCCGGGCTTGGATACGGTGATGACCGTCACCTGATCCCCTTCGCCCTTTTTGTCGTGCGTCATCGCTTCATAGACCTCATCCGCGTTCAAATCGACCGACGTCGGGAGCTGCAGACTCTCCAGTATCTTGATCAGTCGCGGGCGAAGGTCGTCGCTGACCATCGGCACCATCCCGATCGCGACGCACTCGCCGTGATACAGTCCGTGTCGCTCCTCGTATGCCTCGATGCCGTGTCCGATGGTGTGGCCGAAGTTGAGGATCTTCCTGAGCCCCTGCTCCTTTTCATCCTGCTCCACGACATTCTTTTTGATCATCAGCGAACGGGTGATGATCTCGTCCATATTCTCATCTATATTTCCATTATCGAATAATTCGAACAGTGCCGCGTCGGAGGTCAAGCCCATTTTCAGTGCTTCCGCCAATCCCTCGCTGACCAGTCGGCTGTCCAGCGTCGCGAGCAGGTCAAGATCGACCAGCACCTTCTTCGGCTGATAGAACGCGCCGACGATATTCTTGATCCCATCCAGATTCACCGCCGTTTTGCCGCCGATGGAGGAATCCACCTCCGACCACACCGCCGCCGACCGCGACGACCGCGTCCCTGCGCGAAAAGCCCTCTTTGAGCATCCGCGACAGGATCGCCGAGAACTGCGCGATACTCTTGCTGTCCTCACCCTGCGGCACGGTCACGATTACGCCGTCCTTCGCCATAGCCGCCACCGTCCGCGCGTACTGTTTCGGCACGCCGTCATCGGTCACGACCAGCACCTTACGGTCGAGGTTCAGGTATTCATCCGCTTTTTGCAGAGCGCCGCGCTCGATCACGATATCGTAGCTGTCCGCGCCCAGATCCATATGTAAAACGTTCATTGGAATCATCCTATCTTCAGCAGTTGAGATTGCCTCACATAGCCTCCCTTTCCTAAGGGAGGTGCCCGACAGGGCGGTGGGTTGAAAAAGTCTTACTCTTTTGGAATCTTTCCGATTCATAAAAGCTTTATATTGCAACCCTCAGTCGCGTGACACGCGTGTCCGCGACAGCTCCCACAGAAAAGGGGCCTAATCCTCTTGTAAAATCACTTCGTCGGAGAAATGTCCGACCACCTTGAGCATATCGCAGTGAAGACCGAGGTGGCGCAGCATATCGGAGCCGTTCTGACCTGTTTCGTCACCCTCCGCCTCGATGTAGAAGTAATACTCCCACGCCAGATCCTTCATCGGGCGTGAACGCAGGGCGCGCATGTTGAAGCCGTAGGAGCTGAGCACATTCAGCGCCTGTGCCAAAGCGCCCGCCTCATTCTTAACGGTGAACATCAGCATAAAGCGGCTGTCGCCCGTCGTGTTCACCTTTTTATTCTCCACGCGTGAGAACACCGCGAATCGGGTGGAATTCAACGCGCTTTCGTTGATGTCATGGTCGAGCTGTTCGAGCCCGTACAGCCGTGCCGTCTCCGCGGAGGCGATCGCCGCGACGCTCTTATCACAGCCGTCCTTCACCGCCTTAGCCGCCTTTGCGGTATTGGCGTACTCTATCGTTTGATAGCCGTGCTCGCGAATGTATTCCGCGCACTGTGCCAATGCCTGCGGATGGCTGACGACCGTTTTGATATCCTTACCGCTCGCGCCCGGCACGCCTAACAGATAGTGCGTGATCCGCAGGGTATAGAGTCCGTTGACATACAGCGACCCCTGGAACATCAGATCCATCACCTGACCGACCTCGCCGGCATAGCTGTTCTCGATCGGCAGCACACAGCAGTCACATTCTCCCCGCTCCACCGCTTCATACGCGGCTTTGAAATCACGGTAGGAGATCAGCTTGCCGTAGGGGAAGATCTGCTTGGCGGCGATATTGGCATACGCGCCCTCGATGCCGCTGTAGGCGACCTTGACGCCGCTGATGATATGCTCCTGATACCGCTTGGACACCGCCATTTCATCCTGCAAAAATCGCACATAATACGAGCGGATGTCGGGATCCTTGATATAAGCGGCGTTTTTCTCGATCACCGCCTGCTCACGCTTCGCGTCATAGATCTGCAAGCCGCGTTCCTTCTTATACTCGGCGATCACCCTCGCCGCCTGCATACGGCGTTCAAACAGCGCCGCCATCTCGCTGTCGATCTCATTGATCTGCGTCCGCGCCTCCTGCAGCTTATCCATCCTATCACCTTCCATTTACAACTTAGCCTTCTCCTTGAGGGGAAGGTGGGCAATTTGCCGGACACACGTGTCAAGGCAAATTGGTCGGATGAGGTGGAAACGCTTCATTCATATGACTTACAATAATTACCAACGAAAGGCTTCCACCTCATCCGTCACCTTTGGTGACACCTTCCCCTCAAGGGGAAGGCGAAAAAAGCGGCTCTGCCCGAAAACAGAACCGCTTACTAATCAACTAAAGCACCTGTTACCCTTCGAGCAGCTTACTCATTCTTTGCAAAGCAATAAAAGCCCGCATAAAAGCGCGCGTAGGTAAAGGTAAAGTAGTTATTGAATTTTTCGGTATTCTTGACGATCATCACAATAACCCCTTTCCTCGGTACTGCGGATATGATAACACATTAAAGCGCAAAAGTCAATATGCAATCGTACTTTTTTGGACAGATAGAGGAAAGGCGCCGCGACCGCAGCCGCAGGGCCTTGATAAGGGGATGAAAAAATGGGGTTATTCAAAATCGTCATTGCGAGGGGCTCGACACACGGGTCAGCCCCGTGGCAATCTCAACCGATCAAAAACGGTACCATACCCTGCCTGACCACAACGAGGGCAATTCGTCCTGCGGACGCTTTAGCACTCATTCGATGGTATACAATCCGACTTTGCTTCTCTGGATCAAGGTCGCGTCGATGACGTTGACCTCGCTGTCTCCGTCCACATCCGCGAGCGGTTGAAAGATAAAGGTGGTAGCGATCCCGGCTTCATGCCGCTGTACACAGGTCGCGTCGATGATCGTACACGCACCGTCACCATCCGCGTCACCTTTGATATAACGGGTCAAAAGCGGGTAAGCATAATCGCCTTTGAATGATGACCCGGCGAGCTCTTCGAGCATACTGTCTGTCATCAATCCTGCGTCATACGCTTCTTTGAAGCCGTACAGCCGATCATTCACAAAGAGGAACGGCTCCGGATGGGAACATTCGAGCAGCCAGTCGCCGATGCGCTCCTCGATCATGACAGTATAATAGCCCAGATTCCTCACATAAAAGTGAACGGCATACGCATCTGAGTCACGGAACTGATAATAATCTCTGAGATCGATATCCCTCGCGGTGATGGTGTGACGAGGGTCATAGTACCGTTCATTCGCGGCGGGAGCGATCATCTCGGAGAGTGCCGTAGGCGTACTGTATTCACCATAGGTATCCATATCCTTTACGATATCCAGCTGCGCCAGCTTGGGCACATTCTCCTTCGATACTTCCGCGATAACAAACTCAGCGGCGTTAGTCTGACAGATGACTTGATACAGCAGATCGGCGTTGTCATCGATAAAACCTTGCACATATGCACCGATGATCGCCGACATTTCTTTGCGGTAATACATCAGGTGCTCCTGCTGATTCGTCCATGTATATTTCTGACTGATGATCTCCTCAACATGCTGCGCCTCGGGGCAATTCTTCAAAAAGATATATACCTGGATCATAACGTCGGTAGGACTGTTGATCTCTTGGATCAACGCAGGGGTCAGCTTCTTCAAATAGTCATCATTGCTTTCAGCCGACGCCGCAACGGCGCCGCAGCTGAACAGCATGATCAATGCTAAGCATAATGCTAATACTCTTTTCATGTGAATTCCTCCTTTTGATTAATTATTGTAGGGGAGGGGCTTTGAGGAGTTGTCCAAATCTGTGATTTGGTTTACAACTCCCATGCAACAGCGCTCCAAGAGCGGATTCATCCGTGATTGGCTAAGCGCCACTGTGCTCCTCCCGCGGCAGTGCGTTGGAAAAAGAACCACGTTGGTTGAGGAAACAAAACGTCGTATCATATTTGTAGGGGGCGGCGCCCTCGACGTCCCGCATGGCAGGAACGTTTTGTCCTATCCAACGTTCCCGATACCGGAATCGCCCATCATTTTGCGGATGACCAATGGTCATCCCTACGAAAGCCTTCATTTCCTCTCTCACGCTCCCAATCATTGAAATGATCTACCGCGAAAGACGCCTCTCCTGCAAAGACTGCTTCCATCATTGTGGAATCATATCTGCCTTACACCGTCATCGTACCTCGTGCGAGCACCTTTCCGTTTTGATAAAACATATACTCAAAGGTCGTTGACGCTTCTCCGTAATCATAATCAACCGGTTCATACATAGCGAACACCATTCCGTTTTTCATCACAGTATATTGTACCGGCAGATCCTGCTGATCTTCTTCAACAGTTGCGTAGCCGTGTTCCTGATACATACAGTAGATCGGCTCGCCCTCTTCGATCAGAGACGCGGGAAAGGTCGCGGTAAAGCAGATCCTGCCAGCGATAACCTCCCCATGACCCTCGGTCGGGATCGGTAACTCCGGCGGCTCTGTCGGGATCGGAGGATCCGTTGGCTCGGGAGCTTGCGTCGACGGTACTCCCTGTGTCGGCTCCGCCGCGATCTTGGTAGGGATCACGGTCTTTGATCCGGAACCATCCTTTTCCGTCGGAGCCGTGACGGATGCTTTTTCTCTTGCCGACTGCGGATGGGTCGGATTATCGATCACCGGATCACCCGCCGCGTCGGTTGGATAGACACGGGGCAATGTCGGGAGTATTGAATCGAGGCTAGGAACATCTCCGTCATCGGGAAATGTCACCGTATCAGCCGCGTCGGTCGGCTGTGCATCGTCAGCGGTGTTGTCGCGCAATTTGATCGGCGCACGATCGCCGAAGGACAAATAGGTCAGCAACCCGATCACGCTCACCAGCACGATACTTGCCGCGGCGGCGACGCGATAAAGCGGAAAAGCGCGCTTTTTTTGCGGAAGCTCCGGGATGGCGGCGGCGTTTTTGATCCACTGCTCGGGCGCTTTGATGTTATTCAGACTGTCAAAGTTCAGCTTTTTCATCCTCGTCACCTCCGTAGATTTGTTTGAGCTTCTCCCTGCCGCGCTTTAAGAGCGTTTTCACGGTGTTGGGATTTTTGCCGAGTATTTCGGCGATCTCCGCGACCTTGTACTGCTCGCAGTAGCAGAGATACAGCACCTCGCGGTATTTTGTCTCGGTACGCATCAGCGCCCATGAAACATCGCGCTCATTATCCCGCCATTCGACCGGCTCGCGGCTGAGATTCTCGAGGGAGAGAAAGCGGCGGTTTTTCGCGATATAATTGCGACATTCGTTGATGGCGACGCGGATCAGCCATGCTTTCAGATGAGTTTCGGATCGGAAGTCGGGAGACTTTTGAAAGAGCTTGATAAAGGTATTCTGAAAGCAATCCTCGGCGTCAGCCCAATTTTGCAGCCGCATCACACATACGCCCGCGACCGTGTCGGCATATTTTTTCAGTACGTCATCGTAACTCAGCCCGGCAAAGGTCTTGTCAGCCATCGCTTTATCTCCCTCCTTCATTAGTAATACAACTGAAACACCGTTTTGGTTTCAACAAATCAGTAAATATTAAAAAAACCTCCGAATGCAAAACACACTCAGAGGTTTTTGTAATAATCAAATAAAGATTATAACGGTCTCAAACGGTTGCCGATGCAGCCTAAAACGATCAGGTCGATTCCTTCCACGATGAAGTAGCAGCTCGCCATAATGCCGAGAGCGCCCGCGAAGACAGCCGGATGGACGAATGAATAGATACCGGCACAGATCACGAGGATCGAGACGATCAGCCCCAGTACGAACAATCCGCCGCTGATAAATCTTCTTCTACGGATCACGTTGACCAAGCCGAAGATACCGCGGATGACGAACCAAGCCGCCATGATGTACAGCATGATCGTTTCTGTCATAAACGACATGTTGGGTGAGAACAGGATGAAGCCGCCCGCGATCAGGGACAGGATTCCCAGAACGATGCCCGGAACAAAACGGAATCTGATGCTATCGATCAGGAACGTGATACCGGTCACAAACAGCAGGATCATGAAAAAGTACATCAGGCTGAAGGTGGTCGCGACAGGCGTCGCTACACAAGCGATACCGCCGAGCACCATCAGGATTCCGATAATGACCATAAATACTGACATAGAATAACTCCTTTCTTTATAATTTGTCACTTCTATTATAATATCAGATGAAAACACTGTCAACAAAAAATCATATGTTCTTCCATTTTTCCAAAACGCAAAAAGCGCTGTGACCGAAATCACAGCGCTTTGTTATTGGGTTAAACTATGTTCGGTCGTCATTGCGAAGCCGTAAGGCTGTGGCAATCTCAACCGAATTTCGATCGTCATTGCGAAGCCATAGGGCTGTGGCAATCTCAACCGAATTTCGATCGTCATTGCGAAGCCATAGGGCTGTGGCAATCTCAACCGATATCCGTCAACTCTTACTTGTTGCTGATTGCAGCCTGCGCAACACGTTACAAGTGGGAGAAATTTTTGCACTTTTTTGGCGATTTCCGCTTATTTCGAGCGTCTCGGGCAGCATTTCGGGCACAAATCGCAAACACCAGTCAAATGAGCTCTCATGCACGATGATTTTCGAAACGAAGGCTCTGATGATGTCTTCCGGGATATTTCCGTCATCAGACGGATAAATGCTCTGCATCAGAAAGAATTTAAAGATCGCGATCCTCTCATCAAGGTTGCAGGGCTTCGTCTCTTTCTGCTCTTGAGGTTTGAGCTTCGCAAGCTCGTCTTCTATCGCTTTCAGCCTTGCTTCGATCTCAGTCGTTTTGTTCAGAAAGTAGTCTTTGGTGATTTCGCCATCGGCTCGCATCTCGATCAGATTATCCAAGCGCTTTTGCAGCTTGGTTTTCTCGTCATCATACTGCCGGATCAGCGCGGTATTGTCCTGTTGGGGTTCTTCATCATCCTTGTGTTTATCTATAATAGAAAGGGCAAGGTCAATGATCCCCTCCGTTTCTCGGGAATATTGATCAAAAATGTACTTCGCCATCATCTCCATCTTCCACTGAGGGATCATCGGAACACGGCAAATCCCATTCGTCGACAGACCCTTTTTCATCCGTGCCGAAAATGTTCCTGTTTTAATTGTCGCGGCACATTGAAAGGCATAACTTGTCTTCCCCTTATACTTGAGCCATTTCTTTTTGTGGATGTTATGACCGCATTCACATTTCATCA
>ONUI01000137.1 GCA_900320995.1 uncultured Eubacteriales bacterium | reverse complement strand
CCCTACATCACCTCCGACCACCGCGAGATCCTCGAGAACTCATGGGATGTGATCTCGGGCATCATCACGGTCAAGGAATTCCTCGGTATCCACCGCGTGATCATCGGTATTGAGAACAACAAGCCCGACGCGATCAAGGCACTGCGCGAGATCGCCGACAGCAAGGTCGATCCCGAGGACGAGATCCGCGTACTGCCCATCAAGGCGACCTATCCGCAGGGCGCCGAGAAGATCCTGATCAAGGCTTGTACCGGACGCGAGGTCCCTGTAGGCGGTCTGCCCAGCGACGCGGGTTGTCTGGTGATGAACGTCGGCTCCATCGCCTTCATCTCCCGCTATCTCAAGACGGGTATCCCGCTGATCTCACGCCGACTGACGGTCGACGGCGGCTGTATCGAAAACCCCGTCAACGTCATCGCTCCCATCGGCACCCCGATCAAGGACGTCATCGAATTCGTCGGCGGCTATAAGGAACAGCCCTACAAGCTGATCATGGGCGGCCCCATGATGGGTATTGCCCTGCCGAACGATGATCTGTATATCCTCAAGCAAAACAACGCGATCCTGGCTTTGTCCGAGAAAGAAGCGAAATATAACGAGCCCACGGCGTGCATCCGCTGCGGCAAATGTCTGGACGCGTGTCCGATGCGCTTACAGCCGCTGGAGCTTGCGAACGCGGCTGATCGCGGCGATGTCGACGGGCTGAAATTCTACAACGCCATGAACTGCATGGAATGCGGCTGCTGTTCCTTCACCTGTCCCGCCAAGCGCCATCTGGTGCAGAACATCCGCGTGGGCAAGGCGCTGATACAAAAGGCGAAGCGTGAAGAGATCGCCTCGAAAGATAAAGGAGGTAAGAAGTAATGGAAGCTAAATTACACGTATCCTCCTCACCGCATTTTAAAGGCAAGAACACCACCCGCCGCATCATGCTCGACGTCATCATCGCGCTGATCCCGGCGGCGGTCATGGCGTGCGTGATCTTCGGCTTGCGCTCTATGGTGCTGATCGCGATCTGCATCGCGACCTGTGTGCTGCTCGAATTCATCTCGCGCAAGATCATGAAGCGCGACACGACCATCGGCGACTTATCCGCAGTCGTGACCGGTCTTTTGCTCGCGCTGAATTTACCCGTAGACATCAATCCGCTGATCGCCATGTTCGGCTGTCTGATCGCGATCGTCGTGGTCAAGCAGATGTTCGGCGGTATCGGCATGAACTTTGTCAATCCCGCGTTGGCGGCGCGTATCGTCCTGTTGGTATCCTTCCCCGGTCCGATGATGCACTGGGTCACCGCGGCAGGCGCTCCTCAGGCTGCCGCGATCGACGCGACCACCTCCGCGACGCCTCTTGCCGCTGAGCCTGGCGTCTACTCCTATGTCGATCTTCTGCTGGGTCGCTGCGGCGGCTCCATCGGCGAGGTCTGTGCCGCGGCGCTGATATTGGGCGGCGTCTATCTGGTCGTCCGCCGGGTCATCTCCCCCATCATCCCCTGTGTCTATCTGGCGACAGCGGCGGTGATGAGCCTGATCGTCGGACTCGATCCGCTGTATCAGCTGCTTTCGGGCGGTCTGATGATCGGCGCGATCTTCATGGCGACCGACTACACCACCTCGCCCGTCACCAAGCGGGGCAAGGTGATCTATGCTGTCGGCTGCGGTATCCTCACGATCCTGCTCCGCGCCTATTCCAATATGCCCGAGGGCGTGTCCTTCTCGATCCTGCTGATGAATATTCTGGTGCCGCTGATCGAGCGCGCTACCGCTCCCCGTACACTGGGCTTCATCAAAAAGAAGAAGGGGGAACAGAAATGAAGATTAAATTGACTCCCAAGGCGATTCTGATCCCGACGCTCTCCCTGTTTTTGATCTGTCTGGTCGTCACAGCAGCATTGGCACTGACCAACAACGTCACCGCCGAGCAGATCGCCGCCAACGATCAGCAAAGCAAGGAAGAAAGTATGCTGACCGTCTGTCCCGAGGCGAAAACCTTTGAAGAGGTCATCCCCGACACCATGTACAAGGGTCTGGATGACAGCGGCAAGACGGTAGGCTATGCGATCTCCACCGCCACCCAGGGCTACGGCGGACAGGTCAAGGTCATGACCGGCATCGCCGACGGCTCGATCATCGCCGTAGACGTATTCTATAATAATGATGAAACGCCGGGTCTCGGCAAAAACACCTCAAACGAATCCTTCCGTGATCAATACAAGGGTCTGAGCGTCAACGAGGATATCGTCGTCAGCAAGGACGACTCCTCCGGCAACGCGCAGACGGTCGACGCGGTCACCTCCGCGACGATCAGCTCACGCGCCGTCACCAAGGCGGTCAATGACGCGTGCCAGCTCTATAACGAAAATGTAAAGGGGGCAGAGTAATGGAAAAACGCAGTTACCTCAAAGAACTGACCAAAGGCATTATCAAAGAGAATCCCGTTCTCTGTCTGGTGCTGGGCACCTGCCCCACCCTCGCCGTTACCACCTCCGCGTTCAACGCGATCGGCATGGGCGTCGCCGCTACGGCGGTATTGATCTGCTCCAACGCGGTCATCTCCCTACTGCGCAAGTTCATCCCCGATAAGGTGCGTATCCCCGCCTACATCACGATCATCGCAGGCTTTGTCACCGTGGTGCAAATGCTCGTCAAGGCGTTTGCTCCCGCGATCAATAACTCGCTGGGCATCTATCTGCCGCTGATCGTTGTTAACTGTATCATCTTAGGTCGTGCCGAAATGTTCGCCGGCAAAAACCCCGTCCTGCCGTCCATCCTCGACGGACTGGGCATGGGCATCGGCTTTACGGCGGCACTGCTGTGTATGGGCATCATCCGTGAGTTCTTCGGCTCCGGCACACTGTTCGGCATGCAGATCATGCCGGTACAGATCCTGATCTTCATCCTGCCTCCGGGCGGCTTCTTCGTGTTCGGCATTCTGATCATGCTGGCGAACAAGCTCAATTCCCGTGCCGGCAAGAAGGTCAAGACCTCGCCCTGCGACGGCTGTCCGATGTCCGAGAACTGCGCTGAAAAATCATGTGAAAAAACCGCAAAGGAGGCGACCGTCAATGCTGATTAAATCGCTCGTCGCCGTATTCCTCGCGGCTATCCTGACCGAGAACTACGTTCTGTCCAAGTTCCTCGGTATCTGTCCCTTCTTAGGTGTCAGTAAAAAGCTCAACACCGCGGTGGGTATGTCCGTCGCCGTCACCTTCGTCATGGTGCTCGCGACCGCCGTCACCTTCCCGATCTATATGTATCTGCTCATCCCGATGGGGCTCGAATATCTCCAGACCGTTCTGTTCATCCTGATCATCGCGGGTCTGGTACAGCTCGTCGAGATCATCCTGCGAAAGTACATCCCCTCGCTGTACAACTCGCTGGGCATCTATCTGCCGCTGATCACCACCAACTGCGCCGTACTGGGCGTTACCATGCTGGTGATCCAGAAGGTCGATTCCACCTCCGCGTATACCTACACCTACGGTCACGCGTTGGTCAACGCGTTCGGCGCTGGTATCGGCTTCCTCGTCGCGATGGTGATGTTCGCCGGCGTCCGCGGACGTCTGGAGAACGCGGATATCCCCAAGTCGCTTAAGGGTCTGCCGATCACACTGGTCGCCGCGGCGCTGGTATCCTTATCCTTCCTCGGGTTCGCGGGCTTTGTCGATAAGCTCATCCCACTTTCTTAAAGGAGGCGCGATATGACAGGAATTCTGTTAGCGGTCGGCATCGTAGCCGGCATCGGACTTTTGATCGGTTTGATCCTCTCTGTCGCCTCTATCATCATGGCGGTGCCCAAGGATGAAAAGGCGGAAGCAATCCTCGAGGCGCTCCCCGGCGCAAACTGCGGCGCGTGCGGCTTTTCCGGCTGTTCGGGCTATGCCGACGCGCTCGCTAAGGGCAAAGCGGATCCGGGACTCTGCGCTCCCGGCGGACTCGCCTGCACCAAAGCGGTGTCCGAGATCCTCGGCGTCGAGACCGGCAGCGTCGAACCCAAGGTCGCAGTCGTCAAGTGCATGGGCTCGCTCGATCACACCACCTATAAGGCGGAATACAGCGGCATCATGAGCTGTGCCGCCGCATTGAAGGTCGGCGGCGGACTGACCGCCTGCTCTTACGGCTGTATGGGTCTGGGCGACTGTGAAGCTGCCTGTCCCTATGACGCGATCCATGTCAACAACGGCGTAGCTTATGTGGACGGCAGCAAGTGCCGCGCCTGTACCCTTTGCGTCAAGGCATGTCCCAGAGGGATCATCGAGATCGTGCCCAAAAAGGACATGGCGATGGTGCGCTGCTCCAACCACGACAAGGGCGGCGTGACGCGCAAGCTGTGCGACATCGGCTGTATCGGATGCAAAAAGTGCGAAAAGGCGTGTGAGCAGGGCGCGGTGAAGGTAAGCGACTTCTGCGCGTATGTCACCCCCGATCTTTGCACCAACTGCGGCGCGTGCGTCGAGGCATGCCCCCAGCACTGTATCACCTTCTTCAAGGCGTAAAATGAATATGTCATTGCGAGGCTCTGAACACGCGTGTTCAAGAGCCGTGGCAATCTCAACCATATTATAAAGTCATTGCGAGGTGTCGCAGTTGTGGGGAGAGGAGGAACCGCCACGCGGTGCGAAGGCTTGCCGTTAGGTGAGCCTGCACAAGCTCGGCGAGTGACGACGATGTGGCAATCTCAACCGAATTCTCTCAAACAGGAACGGAAATCCCGTTCCTGTTTTTTGATGAAGAAAGTTGAATCTTGTAGGGGTCGGCGCCTTCGACGTCCCATATAACAGATACGTTTGTTTCCTATCTTACGTTTTTGATAACAAAAACGCCCGGCATACTCGGTACGTCAGATACGCGTATCAAGCGCCGTACCCTACGAATGCGTTGATTTGCTTTGCGGATAAGTGGGCTATGATGGAGAGGTATCGGGTCGTCGAGGCGCCGACCCCTACAATAAACGTTTTATTTCACCTGCCTATCACTTAATATTTACAATTATTTCACTGGATTATTACATTTACCTATGATATAATCTATATTGGTTTAATATGGGATACCGATACGAAATCACGCATCAGGTATCAAAGGAGATAAACATATGATAGAAGTGAAAAATATTACCAAGCGTTACGGCGGCGTCAAGGCGCTCGACGATATCAGCTTCACCGCCGACAGCGGCGAGGTCGTCGGACTCTTAGGCCCCAACGGCGCGGGTAAAAGTACCACCATGAAC
>ONUI01000119.1 GCA_900320995.1 uncultured Eubacteriales bacterium | reverse complement strand
CAAAAAGTAGGCGACGATATAGATCAGCACCGTGTACCACGAGGCTCTCCACATGCCGTAGAGCAGCGCGGCAAGCGCGTAGAAGATCGGCGCGATCAGCGCCAGATACAGGCTGTTCTGTTTTTTCTGGAGCTTATAGAACACGCCGCAGCCGAGGGCGGTCAGCGGAAAGATACCGATCTGGATGATATAGGTCGCGGCAGACGCGGTCTTGCCCATAAAAAGCGGCAGCAGCAAGAAGATGATGCCGGTGACAATGATATATGGTAAAAGCTCCTTGAGCGTTTTTTCGAGTTTGTCGTTCATTTTTTCTCCGTAGTATGATATTTGTTTCGTTTCTGTTTTTCGGCAGCTCTAATTATAGATTATCATTTTCATAAAATCAAGATAAATAATACCTAAAATTCGTCGATTTTTTGATTGACTTATTAGTGACAGGGGAGTAAAATAGAATTACTGCGGGGATAGGGCATAAGCCGATATCCGGCAGAATCCAAGGACAAAAGAGGCGAGAATATGGACACCGGAAGTACCGGCGGCGCTGCCGGAGGGCGACGAAGTGTCAAGTATTGCGGTAAGGATCCCGAGGATCCGGTTTTCAGTGAAAAGCAGATGAACAGTGCGCTTGCGGGGGAGTATACTGACAGCCCGTAAAAGGCGCTTTGCGTGATCGCGCGATCGGCGCCGGAGTTATCTGTTTTTCACTGAAAATCGGCAGACAGCCGCAATACCCCTTCTACAGTGCCTCCGCGAGACCAAAACGTAGGAGGTTATTTTTATGGAAAGGAATTCTGTGAGCTTGTTCGAGACGATCCAGACCCTGCTCGATAACAAGCGCTATTCCACCCTGCGCGACATTCTCAACACGATGAATCCCGTCGATATCGCGGCGGTGTTTGAGGATCTGCAGAGTGAGAAGACAGCCCTGCTGTTCCGACTGCTGCCCAAGGAAACGGCTGCCGAGACCTTCGTCGAGATGGACGAGGAGACCCAGCAGCTCTTGATCCACGGCTTTTCGGATACGGAGCTCAAAGAAGTCATCGATGAGCTGTATGTCGATGACGCAGTCGACCTGATCGAGGAGATGCCCGCGAATGTGGTCAAGCGAATTCTCCGACAGGCTGATCCCCAGACAAGAAAAGAGATCAACGAAATATTGAAATATCCCGAGGACAGCGCCGGGTCGATCATGACGACCGAGTGCGTGATTCTTCGTCCCAAGATGACTGCGGAAGAGGCGATCAAGCGTATCCGCCGCACCGGTATCGACAAGGAGACCATCTACACCTGCTATGTGTCGGACGCGTCCTCCACCCTGATCGGTATCGTCACCATCAAGACGCTTCTGCTCAGTGATGATGACGAGGTCATCGAGAACATCATGGAGACCAACGTGATCTCGGTCAACACCCTTGACGACCAGGAAGAGGTCGCCCAGATGTTCAACAAGTACAATTTCCTCGCGCTGCCCGTCGTCGATAAAGAGAACCGTCTGGTCGGTATCGTCACGGTCGATGACGCGATCGACGTCATGGAAGAAGAGGCGACTGAGGATATCCAGAAGATGGCGGCTATCACGCCGACCACCGACAAGCCCTATGACCGTATCGGCGTGTTCGAGACCTATCGCGCGCGTATCCCGTGGCTGCTGATCCTGATGATCTCCGCCACCTTCACCGGTATGATCATCACCGGCTTTGAGGACGCGCTGGCGGGCTCGCTGGTGCTGTCCGCCTTCATTCCGATGCTGATGGATACCGGCGGTAACTCCGGCTCACAGGCGTCCGTCACCGTCATCCGCGCTCTCTCGCTGGATGAGATCGAGTTCAAGGACATTTTTAAGGTCATCTTCAAAGAAGCGCGTGTATCGCTCTTGTGCGGCGTCACGCTTGCCGCGGCGAACTTCGCGAAGATCATGCTGTTCGACCGTCTGGTGCTCGGCAATACCGGCATCACCGTACAGGTGGCGCTGGTGGTATGTCTGACGATGGTCGTCACCATCTTTATCGCAAAGCTCGTCGGCTGTACCCTGCCGATGATCGCGGCGAAGATCGGCTTTGACCCCGCCGTCATGGCGTCGCCGTTCATCACCACCATCGTGGACGCGATCTCGCTGTTCGTCTACTTCCAGATCGCTCAGGCGATACTGCATCTGTAGACCGCGCGGCGTAAAGCGCTATGTGATCTCAATCAGAATAACGACTCCCTCTGTGACTTATGCCGCAGAGGGAGTTTTTCTTTAATAATCGCCTGTGATGTTGACGAATTGTATTGCATTATTATAAAAATAATTACTATACTATATAATATATCAATCATATCGAAAAATCATAATCGATATGATTAATCCGCAACAAAGGGGATAAGTGGCATGAAAACGAATTGGAAAAGACGCTTGTTTTCGCTCGTGCTGTGTATGGCGCTGCTTTTGACCGGCTTTCCTATGGCTGTATACGCGCAGGAGGCTCAGCCGGCGGGTGAGATCACCGGATCCGGCGATGTGGAAAATGAAACACCGATCGAGGTGGACGTTGCCGAGGCGGAGGATGTACCTGTTGACAGCAGCTTTACGCTGACCGACGACGGCGAGCCGGTGCTCGAGGTCACGCATCAAAACGAGCTCGCCGTGACCGGCGCGTATGACGGCACGATGATGAACGGCTTTTATACCGCCGACTTCGTCATGCCCGACACCGGCTACAACGTATTCCTGACCGGGCTCACGAAGAACAACGTAGCGCGGATCAAGCAGGCGATCATCGACAATTATGTAGAGGGCAAGCTCTTTGAGATGAAGAACCTCGGCTTTATCGATGTGGAAAAGACCTTCTATGGCGAGGACTCCCTGATGTGCTCACATGCGGCAGCCTCTAATATGCTGGTCGGCTCCGGCTGGGCGGCGCAGGCAGGCTTTACCAACAGCGACGATGTGTTTGAAAGGTATGTCGACGCGTTTGCGAACCAAGGGTCTAGTGAAGAAGATGTTATCCCATGGTTTTTTAACGGATATTCGACTGACGGGAACTATGATTCTCCCGGGTTCAAGGGATATTTGCCGCAGTATGACTTTGCTAATTTGATTCAATTCCATGCCTTTTACAATGAAACCGAAGCCATCTACAACAGGCTCCGTAAGGGCTATACGGCTTCGATCTACTTGTCTTTGTACCGCTTCGAGGATCATGAATGGTTTGGCGGTCACGCGGTCACGCTCTGGGGCTTTGTGACCGATCCTAACTATCCCGCCGACAGCAGGGAGCATTACAAGTATATCTTCGTTACCGATTCCGACTCCAACCTGCCGAAGAAGGGGAAAGACCGCCGCACCGCGCCTGACGTGATGAGCATGATTCCGATCGAGTATAAGAATCTGTACGAAAAAGGCTGGGGCTATTGGTACAGCGATCCGACCGTCTGTGATGTCAGGATCAGCTCTGCAATTACCCTCAAGCCCTACAGCCCTGATATCCCCTATGAAACCTCACCCGACGCGACATTGGATAAATCGAATTCACCGGATGTTGCGGTTTACAAGTTGATCCTGACTGATAAATTGAATATCTCAAAGAGATTTGACGAATTGGATAATGAGACAATAATTTCGAATCCTACGTTTTGGAATAAAAAATATAAACCTATTGGGGCATCCCTTTCGAAATTCAATAGCTCAAAAACAGAGTTTACTGACGACGTAACGATCTATTTCTGTCCGTACCTGTTCAATAAATCGGGTGTTGACTATTCCAATCAGGAAGAGGGTTTATTATTACGCCTTACGGTGACCAACGCGCAGGGAGATTTGGCTTTCCAAAAAAGTTATACAATTCCGGGATCTATCAGTATCAAACACACCGGTTATTATAATGGTAGCGATGCTAAACTCTATTACAGCTTTAAGGCGCAGCTGCCGCCGGGTGATTATACGGCGACCTTTGAATTCAACCCGAACCATACGGTGCCGGAGGCGCTATATTTCAACAACACAAAGAGCGTCGACTTCAAGGTCATAGGACCTCAACTGCTCGGCGACGCCGATGAAGACGGCAATATCACCATCCTCGACGTGACCCGAATCCAGCGCGTGCTCGCCGGCTCAAAGAACCCGACCGCTTCCCTCAAAAAGCGCGGCGACGTTGATCAAAACGGCGATCTTGATGTAGTCGACGCGACCCTGCTCCAGCGCTGGCTCCTCGGTCTGGATCAGGAGCTTACCATCGGCAAGAAGGTCTGATCCCCGTCTGCGTTGCATCATCGAAATAATAATGCTCCCTCTGTCGGTGACAGAGGGAGCTTTTTGGTGGTTGATCGATCGATGATTACGGATAGAGGGTCAGGGCTTTCTCTACATAGGGCTCGCCGACGAGCTGTTTTTGACGGTAGAGTACCGTCGGATTGCCGGCGTCGTCAAAATATATAAGGTTGAAAACGTCGACAGGGGAGAACATCTCTACCGTTTCCCGGTACAGGCCGTCGATGACGTCCTCGGATGTTCCCGCGGGAAATTGATCTTTGGTGAAGAACTGCCCGACCTGCTCTGTAAAGGCGGTCTCGATGAGCTGCGGATCTACGCCGTAGCTGTTGAGCAGACAGAGGTTGCCGATCTTCTTTTTGGCGGTAATATCGATGTTATAGATGAAATGCTGATCGGGTGAATCCGAACCGCCGAAGCCGATCGTGCTGATGACCAGGGACAGGACGCCGTTTTGACCGTATACCGAATAGTCGGCGGTCTGATAACCCGGGTGATCGGTCGCCTTGCGGTCGGGGTTCTCGATCATAGCGACCCCTTCATTGAACAGTTCGACGATCTCTTTGTTGATGGCTTCGATCTCTTCACCCTCCAGATCGATCTGAGGGATGCGATAATGCAGGGTTTTCTCCTTGTCGGAGATGACCACCTTGCCGGATACGTCCTTGTAGGTGCTCACGAGAGAATGAACGTCGCCGCTGTAGTCGCCCGCCTTACGATACGGAGCCTTCCGATCGCCCTTCAAGCTGTCGATCATACCGTCGACCGACATGAACTCGGGTGTTTTTGCCTGATCGACGTCATAGTAATCCTTGATCGCCGAGGGAAGATCCGCTTTTATCGAAACGGAAGGGTTTTGGGTCAGATCCGAGATCTTGGTGTACGGATCGCCGTCGCCGAGACGATCTTCCGTCAGATAATAGGTGATATCCTGCAGCTCTCCGTTGAAGTAGCAGATCCACGCGTAGCGGCTC